>JAZNVY010000282.1:0-7495 GCA_045593105.1 Eubacteriales bacterium | reverse complement strand
ATAAGGATTGTCCTAAGTGTGGCAAGCCGATGAAAACGGACGGTCATGATATCCCGTTTGAAACCTTCCTTGGATTTAAGGGGGATAAGGTGCCGGATATCGACTTGAATTTCTCCGGTGAATATCAGTCTACTGCCCATAAGTATGTAGAAGAACTGTTTGGTGAAGGCTATGTCTTTAAAGCCGGAACCATTGGCACCCTTGCAGATAAGACGGCATACGGTTATGTCAAAAAGTATCTTGAGAGTAAGGAAATGAAACTTAATAAAGCGGAGGAGCAACGGTGGGTGGATGGTTGCGTCGGTATTAAGCGTACCACCGGTCAGCACCCGGCGGGAATGGTCGTAATCCCGAAGAAATACAGCGTCTATGATTTCTGCCCCATTCAGCATCCTGCCGATGATCAGTCCTCTGATATTTTGACGACCCACTTTGATTTCCATTCCCTTCACGATACCATCTTGAAGTTGGATATTCTGGGTCACGATGTGCCGACCCTTTTGAAGCATTTGGAGGATCTGACACCGCTAAAATTCGTGGATATTCCCATGAATGATCCGGAGGTATACAGTCTTTTGACCAGCCCCAAAGCGCTGGGAGTCACACCGGAAGAAATCGAGTGTGAGACCGGCACCTTAGCCTTGCCGGAAATGGGTACTAAGTTCGTGCGCCAGATGATGATGGAGGCGCGCCCCAAAAACTTTTCCGAGTTGCTTCAGATCTCAGGACTATCCCATGGTACGGACGTTTGGATCGGTAATGCGCAGGATCTTATCAAAGAAGGCAAGTGCGAGATCAAGGACGTTATCGGTACCCGTGATAATATCATGGTCTATTTGATTCATAAAGGTCTTGAGCCCAGTATGGCGTTTAAGATCATGGAGATCGTCCGTAAGGGTAAGGCGAAAAAGCAATTGACCGATGAGATGATCGAGGCGATGAAAACTCATGACCTGCCCGATTGGTATCTGGATAGCTGCTTGAAGATCAAGTATATGTTCCCGAAGGCGCACGCGGCCGCCTATGTTATGGGCGCCATGCGCTTGGGGTACTATAAGATCCATTATCCTAAGGAATTTTATTGCGCCACCTTTACGGTGCGTCCCGAGGGCTTTAATGCGGTGGATGTTGTGAAGGGCGTTGACCATCTGCGCGGTGTGATTCGCGGACTGGAGGGGTTGGGAAAAGCCAAAACTGCCAAAGACGATGAAACGATCAATACATACCAGGTCGTCATCGAGGCCATGTGCCGTGGTATTCGCTTTTTACCGGTTCATCTCTATAAGTCCCAGGCCAAATCCTTTACCATTGAGGAAGAGGGCATTCGTATGCCGTTCAGCGTACTGAGCGGTGTAGGTGAGAACGCTGCCTATAATATTGTAAAAGCTCGTGATGAGGGCGATATTTTCTCACAGGAGGAATTCCGTGTTCGCGCCGGTATTTCCACGACTGTCTGCGAGCTTTTGAATAAGGAAGGGGTATTTGGTGATATCCCGGTCAGTGCGCAGTTGAGTTTATTTGATTTTTAATGAGGTTTATATGAGTATTTTAAGAGAAACCCTTGAAAAACATCATATAGTTTACAGCGAGACCAGCACGCTCAGTGAATTGACCACCTTTAAAGTAGGCGGTCCTGCGTCCATGGTGCTCTATCCGGAAACGATCGAGCAATGTGCGTTTATTTTAAAACTCGCAAAAGAGCACGGTAAAAAACTGATTTATCTTGGCAATGGCTCCAATATGTTGGGAAGTGACCGAGGCTGCGAGGATTGGATCCTCAAGACTGATCGTTTGGCAGAGCTTACAATGGTTTCGGATGGAATTATCCGTGTCGGTGCCGGTGTTAAGACTGTAAAGGTTTCTTCCTTTGCGGCCAAAAAGGGATATACCGGATTTGAGTTTGCTCACGGAATTCCCGGAACAGTCGGCGGCGCTGTTTTTATGAACGCCGGCGCCTATGGCGGCTCGATGGATCAAGTGGTTTTGAAAACGTATTATTTGGATGAAAACGGCAATCAATGTATTCTTTCCGGAGAAGAACATGATTTCGGCTATCGTAAGAGCTTTTTCATGCAGCACCCGGAGTGTTTGATTCTCGGTGTTGAATTACAGCTTCGAAAAGGCGAGACGGGGGATATTTTAGCGCTTATTGATGATTTGCAGCAGAGACGCCGCGATAAGCAACCTCTGGAGTATCCCAGCGCAGGAAGTACGTTTAAACGTCCGGAAGGGTATTTTGCCGGAAAATTGATCGAAGACGCTGGCTTGAAAGGCTGTTCGATCGGTGGTGCTCAGGTCAGTGAAAAGCATGCCGGATTTATTATCAATTTTGATCATGCAACCGGCGATGACGTCCGGGCATTGATCGCTCACGTGCAAAAGACGGTTTTGGAGCAATTCGGGGTAAAATTAGAGTGTGAAATTCGTAGTCTCGGCGAATGACGAAAGGGGAGTTTGTAGGTGTCTTTTTGCTTTGATGTAAAAGAAGAGATTTGTAAAATTGAAGAAAAGAACGATGCCTGCAAGCTGGCCGCATTTTACGGCATGGTACTCTTTAGCCAGGTCGTTCATCAGGATCAGCTGAAGCTTTCTACGGAAAACGTCTTTGTGATTAACCGTTTGCAAAGTCTTTCGGCCGGTTTGTTAGGCGTGTTTTTTGAGATGTCTGAAACCGGTGTGACGTATACGGCAGCGATGAAGGATTCGGCTCTCTCTTCTCTCTATGATAAACTGGGGATGCAGGGATCGGTTGAACCGGAAATGCGGATTAATGAGCAATTGCTTCGTCAAAAGGATCAGTTTGCGGCGTTTTTACGTGGCGCAGTGCTGGCTGGTGGATATTTCAGCGATCCGATCAGCGGCTATCATTTTGAATTGGTTACGTCGAATTACATAACGGCTAAATCAACGCAGGAATACTTAAATCAACGCAGAATTCCCTGCAAAATGGTAGTGCGGCGTTCCAATTACGTGGTCTACCTAAAAGACAGTCAGCAGATTTATAATTTGCTTTATATTTTAGGCGCCAGAACGGCGGCCTTTGATCTGATGAACGTTAAGATCGAAAAGGAAACAAACAACAATAATAACCGGGTGGATAACTGCACAGCATATAATATTGATAAAGCCTTGAATAAGGCTGTGGAGCAGATCCACGCCATTGAAAAAATTAAGGAAAAGGTCGGTCTTTCTGCTTTGCCGGAGGATCTTCTATATGTTGCGATCCTTCGCCAGGAAAATCCGACTAAAAATCTCACGGAGTTGACCGCCCTATGCGAGGGTCGTCTCAGTAAGCCGAGTCTCAGCCGTAAGCTGAATAAAATTATAGATTTCGCAAAAAACATTTAAGGGTAATGGAATGAAGGATTTTGTTCATCTGCATCTTCATACAGAGTATAGTCTTTTAGACGGGGCCTGCCGCATTAATGAGGTGGTGTCCCGCGCGAAGGCTCTGGGTCAGTCTGCCCTGGCGATCACGGATCATGGAGTTCTGTATGGTGCTGTGGATTTTTATAAGGCTTGCCGAAAAGAGGGGATCAAACCGATTATCGGTTGCGAAATCTATATGGCACCGCACGGGCGGAAGGACAAGCAGTACGATTTGGACGGAAAATACTCCCACCTGATCCTTTTGGTGAAAAACCAAGTTGGATATCATAACTTACTAAAGATCGTATCAAAAGGATTTACGGAGGGGTTCTATTTTAAGCCTCGTGCGGACTTTGAGTTATTGGAGCAGTATCACGAGGGATTGATCTGTCTTTCCGGTTGTATCGGTGGTTCGATCCAGCAAAAGCTTCTTCATAATAATTATGACGGTGCCAAGGAAGAGGCTTTGCGTTATCGCCGCATTTTTGGCGAGGACTATTACCTGGAACTGCAAAACCATGGTTATAAAGAAGATGCCGTTATTCTGCCGGCTCAAATGCGGCTTCATGAGGAGACGGGCATCCCTGTAGTGGCAACCAATGACGCTCATTATATTACGAAAGAGGATGCCTTTACCCAAAAGGTCTTGATGTGCATCCAAATGAATAAAACGCTGAACGATGAAGATGTACCAGGCTTTGATACGGATGAATTCTATCTTAAGAGCGGCGATGAAATGGCAGCTCTTTTTGCCGGATACGACCAAGCGATCGAGAATACGTTGAGGATCGCAGAGTCTTGTAATTATGATTTTGAATTCGGTCAGTTTCATCTGCCGAAATTTCAATTGCCGGAGGGCGTTCATGATAGCTTTGCCTATCTGGAGGAGCAATGTCAAAAAGGTCTACGCCTGCGTTATAATACTGTTACGTCCGAACTGGAGGATCGACTTTCCTATGAGCTGAATACCATTCGGGATATGGGATATGTGGACTATTTTTTGATCGTCAGCGACTTTATAGCTTATGCGAAAGGTCATGACATCCCGGTGGGTCCCGGACGCGGCAGTGCAGCCGGTTCTTTGGTGTCCTATTGCTTGAATATTACGGATATCGATCCCATTGAATATGATCTGCTCTTTGAGCGCTTTCTTAATCCGGAGCGTGTCACCATGCCGGATATTGACATAGATTTTTGCTATGAAAATCGCAGTAAAGTTATCGATTATGTAATAGATAAATATGGCGCCAATAATGTGGCGCAGATCGTTACCTTTGGTACGATGGCGGCCAAGCAGGCAGTTCGTGACGTCGGACGCGCCATGGGAATTTCCTACGGAGAAGTGGATGCAGTGGCAAAAATGATTCCCTTTAGACTCGGAATCACCTTAAAGGATGCTTTGCAGGATGTTCCAGCATTAAAGGAGCTTTATGAAACCAACCAGACGGTGCACCGCCTTTTAGATCAAGCCTTGCGTCTGGAGGGTTTTCCACGCCATAACTCTACCCATGCCGCCGGTGTGGTGATAACTGAAAATGAAGTGAGCGATTTTGTTCCCATTTCGCTGAACGGAGATTCTTATGTGACCCAGTTTACGATGACCACGTTAGAGGAACTGGGGCTTCTGAAGATGGACTTTTTAGGGCTTAGAAACCTGACCATCATCCATGATACGGAGGAATTGATTCGCGAGACCGATCCGCAATTTGACATCAGAAAAATTCCTTTAAATGATCCTGCAACCTATCGCACCATAGCCAGCGGAAATACCATGGGCATCTTCCAGATGGAAAGCGGCGGTATGCGCCAGGTGCTTCAAAGGTTGAAGCCGACGGAATTTGAGGATATCATTGCAGTGATCTCTCTTTACCGTCCCGGTCCTATGGATTCCATCCCGATGTATATTGAAAATAAAAACCATCCCGAAAAGATCCGTTATCTGACCCCTGAATTAGAACCGATCTTGAAGGTGACCTACGGGTGTATCGTCTACCAGGAGCAGGTCATGCAGATCGTTCGCTCATTGGCCGGGTATTCCTATGCACGCGCCGATTTGGTGCGCCGTGCCATGAGCAAGAAAAAAGGCGACGTCATGGAGCGTGAGCGAGAGATCTTTCTTCACGGTTCTTTAGATGAAAGGGGAGAGGTCCTCGTACCGGGCGCCTTGCGGCGTGGAATTTCCGAAAATGCTGCGAATAAGATCTTTGATCAGATGATCGACTTTGCTAAGTATGCGTTTAATAAATCTCATGCCACCTGCTATGCAAAGGTTGCATACCAGACGGCATATTTAAAGACCCATTATCCCAAGGCCTATCTCGCCGCCTTAATGACCAGCGTCATCGGCTCTACCGAAAAGACGGCGGAATATATCGAGGAGTGCCGCCGTATGCGGATACCTGTATTACCGCCACACATTAACAAGAGCTTTTCTCGTTTTCATGCAACGGATGATGGGATCATTTATGGTTTGCTGGCCATTAAAAACGTGGGCAATAAAATGGTGGATGATATCGTTGCTGAACGGGAAAGAAACGGAGAATATAAAGACTTTGTCGATTTCTGCAGTCGGATCGTCGGCTTGGATTTTAACAACCGTGCCATTGAGAGCATGATCAAATGCGGCGTTTTTGATTGCTTTAAATTCACAAGACGTCATTTGACGATGGTCTATGAGCAACTTTTGAATAGCCTTTCGATTGAAAGGAAAAGTCAGATTGAGGGGCAGATCGGTTTGTTTTCGATGCTGGATCAGGCGCCAGAAAGCGGTGAACGCTTTTTCAAAGACCCTCAGCCCGAGTTTGAAAAGACCATTAAAATGGCTTTTGAGAAAGAGATGATCGGCATTCATCTGACCGACAATCCTTTTGAGCCTTACCGTCATATTTATAATCGTAGAGATATTACCTTCTTTTCTACTGCTCTTTCTGAGGAGATGGAGGATGGAAAAGAAGTCTGGTGCTTTGCCCAGGTGGACGGTTATCGTACCGTCAAAACCAAGGCAGGGCAGGAGATGGGATATCTTGCGCTTTCGGATCTGTCCGGTGCGATGGAAGGAATCATGTTTCCCAAGATTTATGCCAAGTGGCGTACCGCTATTGTGAAGGGATCCTTTGTCTTTTTGCGCGGCAGAATCCAGCAGGATGAAGTGCGCGGTACGAAGTTGCTTTTAGAAGAGCTTCGCCATCCCACTGAGAAGGAACTAAAGGAGAATACAAAGCGCTTGTATATCAAGCTTCCCAGTCGCAATTGCCAAAAGGCTGATGAGGTATTGGAGTTACTGCGATTTTATCCCGGAGTTCAGGAATGTATTCTTTATTTTGCAGATACAAAGAAGAGCGTCTCAACGTTGAATCGTTTTGGAATTGAGATCGGAGATGAACTTCTCGGTAAGTTAAAAAAATTGCTGGGTGACGCGGAAATTGTTGTTAAATAGCATTGATTTTTCTATAATCATAGTGTATAATTTTTATTCAATAATATTAATGAGGTAGATACAATGGAGTCTAAAGTAAAAAAGATTGGTGTTTTAACGAGCGGCGGTGATGCCCCGGGTATGAATGCGGCGGTCCGTGCAGTGACACGTGCGGCGCTTGCCAAGGGGATCGAGGTCGTTGGAATTCATAGAGGATATGCCGGGTTGATCGAGGATGAAGTCGATCCGCTGGGCTTTCGCGATGTTTCCAATATTCTGCAGATGGGTGGTACCACACTTTTCTCTGCCAGAAGTAAGTTCTTTCAGACGGAAGAGGGTATGCAGAAAGCGATCGAGAACTGCCGTAAGCATGGAATTGAAGGCATGGTCGTTATCGGCGGTGACGGTTCTTTCCGCGGTGCTGCTGCGCTTTCGGCGCGCGGTATTCCCTGTATCGGTATTCCCGGTACCATTGATAACGATATTAGTTCCACTGACTATTCGATTGGTTTTGATACCTGCGTAAACTGTGTTACCGATCTGATCGACCGTATTCGCGATACCATGCGTTCTCATGAGCGTTGCTCTGTCGTAGAAGTAATGGGTGGTAATGCCGGCTATAGGGCGGTGCATGCGGGGATTCCCACCGGCGCGGCTTTTGTCATGGTGCCTGAAGTGGAATGTACCAAAGAGGAAGTCATTGAAAAGATC
>JAZNVY010000281.1:0-2936 GCA_045593105.1 Eubacteriales bacterium | reverse complement strand
CCACAGCCGCCGCAAAGCAGGCGATCGTTTTAAAAAGATGATTCTTTTTCAAGCCGTCACCCCTCTCCCAATATACTCTCGCCCTATTCTATGCGAAATCCCGTCGGATGGTAACAATGGTAAACCGAAGTCGAATAAAGGAGATTTACCCGGGCACGCAGCTCTGCCACCGTAGCATCCACCTCATGATCGTCTTTAGTCTTAATATATGAATTGAGTTTATGAAGCAGTGTTTCCAGTTCTTCGATCCGTCCCGTAGGAACAAACCGATGCGCCCAGAATTCCTTGGAACGGAAGAATTGATCCATGGATAACGCGCAAGCCTTCTTTTCCTCGAAGCTCACCGCCTTTTCCACCGCATCCAGGTGGTCATTCATTCCCTCGGCATACCCGGTCATAAAGTAAATATCCCCCAAAGCCACCGCAAGAATAAACACCGTAATAAGAGTCAGACTGATGACGGTACGCTTCATTTCAATTCACGCCGTACCAAAAAAGTCTTTTTATTTTCATCCATCGTCAGCATAAAGACGTCCTCCATTTCAATCTCATAACCGCGCAAAATCGCCGTCAGATCCTCCGGCGATAAGGACTTTTTCTTCATATTTCTATTGACCATATGCCCATCCATCACCAGAATTTCCGGAATTCCGCCGCTTTCTTTGGTTGATATCTTCAGATCTTTGGCGGTGGGCGGTGCCGCCTGCGGCTTTGCAATAACCGAAACGGTTCCGTTGGTTTCCAGTACCGCCGTTTCAATATCTTCCACTCGCAAAATACCGTTTCCACGCATAGCCTCCATGATATCTTCCATAGAGACCCGGGTACGCAAAAGTTCATATTGATTGATCTTGCCTTGATAGATCAAAAGTACCGGCTTACCATAGCAAAAGGCACGAAACCGCATAGATTTGAGGGTAAAAAGCGACATTAGAAGTTCCAGCCCTACCATCAAAAACATCGGCATAATTCCCCAAATGAGCGGCATATTCAAATCCTGAAGCGGCAACGCCGCCAACTCCGAAAGCATAATGGTGATCACCAGCTCCGACGGCTGCAGTTCCCCGATCTGCCGTTTGCCCATAATGCGCACCGACAATACAACCGCAATATATAAAACCACACAGCGAAAGATACTGACGACCATTCCATCACCTCGCCCTTATTTTTCGCCGAAGTTTCCATAATATGCAGAAAGCGGAAGGTTTTTACCTTCCGCTTTTGAATTATTCAAACGATGCAAGCTTTGCCTTCAGATCTGCCACGTATTCTTCCATGGTGATGCCGCGATTATAAATATCGGTAGCGATCTCTACGCCCACGTAACGGAAGTGCCACGGCTCATAGTTGTAGCCAGTAATACTCTCGCCACCCTTGGGATAACGCAGAATAAAGCCATACTCATGAGCATGAGCAGCAAACCATTTAAATTCTGCCGTTTGGTCGTAATTCTCATGCAGGCAAGCATATTTATTAACGATGGACGGGATACAGACGTCCGCCGCCAAGCCTGTATGATGCTCGCTGGCACCGGGCGGTGCATAGTACTGATTGGTCAGCTCAATAGCCTTTTCATTGGAATAGCCCTGATCTTCCCAATAGGCAATTTTATTATAGTATTTATTATACTGACTTGAATAAGAACGATAACCGGAATACAAAATATAATTATATCCGGCTTTCCGGCCAGCGTTAGTCAGTTTCTTCAACGCCTCGGAACAGGTACGATTAAGCTTATAACCGCCATCGTACGCCACCATATCGCTGGGTACGAAATCCTTTGAAACGCGATTGTCGCGATTAACGAAGATCATGTACGGATCGTTGAGGATGGCTTCAATTCCAGCCTTAGTCGTATAATCTAAGGTTGTCGCAGTATTATTGACGGCAGGCTCCTCTTTCTCAGGTTCCTCTTGCTCAGGCTCCTCTTGCTCAGGTTCCTCGTCCTTTTCATCCTCTGCCGGCTTTTCCTCTTTTTCGTCCTTTTCCGGCTCATGCTTCACCGGCTTTTCTTCCTTTTCATCTTCTTCCGGCTCGGGCTTGTTCTCTACCGGTTTTTCTTCTTTTTCATCCTTCTCCGGCTCTTTTTCTTCGGGCTGATCCTCTAACGGATCCTCGTCCTTTTCGTCCTCCGCCGGCTGCTGATCCTCGGTTTCATTTTTCAAGGTGGAATCCACCGTCGTATCCGTTACCGGCGGATTATCGGGATAAGACTCTTCTTCCGGCTTTTTAGAGCAAGAACCGATCATCATCGAAATAACGATGATCAAGCAAGCAACTCCGGCAATCAAAGCAAACAGTTTTTTATTCTTCATTGCAACAGATACCTCCAATTCATTTTAAGAAAGGTTTTTCAATCATGAAAAAAGCATGGAATTATTATAAGATCAAATGGACCTCTTTTTTTGTCACCGCATTGATCCTCGCAATGGGACTGACGACCCTTTATATGATGCGACCCCAAAGGGAATCCCCCGCCCCAATCCCTGATGAGCAGATCGAAATCCCCAATAGCCGAACCGGGCATTACTCCAACCAGGCATTCAGCCGACTGATTGAAGAAAACCTTTCAGAGCTAGGCTTTATCAAAGGAATTGCATTTTCCGGCGAGAGCGAGGGGCATTACGCCATCTCAGGCACCCTTTCGGATCCAAAAAGGTTAACCGCTATCTGCAAAGAATTAGAGCCTTTCGAGATGCTTTTAGGGGTTCTCAAAGGAGAAAACGTCACCGTCAAGGGACATATTGGCGAGGGCGAGGATGGAAACGGACGATTCGTCGTGGATACCGTCACCTTTTCCGGCCACACATTACCGGCCGGCATCGCCACCTCGTATATCGACGAATACACTGCACTCAACGATCTTTTAGAGGTACCGGTCAGTCAGATCGCACTTTCAGAAAGCGGCATCACCTTCCAAGAGATCCCGACTGCTA
>JAZNVY010000280.1:0-1502 GCA_045593105.1 Eubacteriales bacterium | reverse complement strand
TTTCATTATACGGTTTGATTTAAAAGTTGCAGGAAACGGACAGCGTCGAAGACGGACACCTTGCCATCACCATTGACGTCGGGGTCAAAGTCCAGCTCCACATCGCGTCTGTCGATATAGCGCAGCAGGAGGATCACATCGGCGGTATTCTCTTCCCCGCCGCCATAGCTGGGGCCCTCCAACGCGCCGCAGATCGCACAGAAGCCCGACTCGATCTGGTGTCCGGTGGCAGGCAGTACGGTCACCGTTTCCAAGCCGCAGGCGGTGCATCGCTCGGTCTTACTGCCATCCTTCGTACAGGTAGCAGAAACAACGGTCTCCACGATGGCATGACCGGTCTTCGGCAGCGTCACAACCAGTTCTTTGCCGCAGGCGGTGCAGGAAGCCATCGCAGACCCCTCCGTCTCGCAGGTGGCCGGAACGATCACCTTGGTGCTTTCGCCGGGCGTATGAGCGGTCATTTCATAGGAGTTCCCGTTTTCCAAAGCATAGGCAAGACCAGCCGTCTCTTCGTGGACGCAAAGCTTTTCATCCTTATGAAAAGCAAACTCACCGATAGACGTTACGCTGCCGGGAATCGTTACTTCGGGGTAAGAGTAACAACTATAAAAAGCGTACTCAGCAATGGTCACGGTTCCGTCTTTAATGGTATAGTTGCCCGAAAAGCTTTGCTTTGCTTGGATCAGATGCTTTCCAATATAGAGAACGTCGTCCTCCCAATTGGCATTGTTATTATAATACGCACAGGAGTTAAAGGCATACTCGGCAATGGTCTTGACGTTTTCGCCAAGGGTGATGGACGCCAACGCTTTGCAAGAGGTAAAAGCACTATGGCCAATGCGAAGCACGCTATCCGGAATGGTGATTGCCGTCAGATTATCACACCGAAAAAAGCTGTTGAAGGCATAATCGGCGATGGTCAAGGTTCCTTCCTTGACAGCATAACTGCCGGTGATGGCGGAGTCTGCTTCGATCAGATGCTTACCAATGTAAAGGACGTTATCCTCCCAGTTGGCGGTATCGTTATAGTATCCGCAGCAGTCGAATGCAAAGAGTCCGATAATGATCTCTTTTTCCGGCAGGGTAATGGTGGTCAAACCGCTGCAATCGGCAAAGGCTTGGTTTCCGATATAGGTCACACTATCGGGGATCAACACCGCAGTCAAGCCGGCGCAATCCTCAAAGCATCGGTCTCCAACGCTCGTCACGCCCTCTTCAATGATAACCGACTCAATCGAAGTACCCCAGGGAGCCTTTGAACCATAGGAAATATTCTCCATTGCACCCTCACCGCTGACAGTCAGCGCCGTTCCCTCAAGAGTCCAGGTGCAGTCCCCGGTGGTGCCGGAGGTTGCCGCACTTGCCGCGATGGGAAAAGGAATCATCATGGAAACCGCCAAGACAGCAACCATTAAACAGGATAGAAACTTTTTCATCATCATAACTTCCTTATAAATTATTCAAGTCGGATCGTAGCCATGTCGTTCTGTGAGCCAAGGAGT
>JAZNVY010000279.1:0-3094 GCA_045593105.1 Eubacteriales bacterium | reverse complement strand
ATCCAATGGTGTAAATTTACACCATTGGATTTTTTTAGTTGCCACATTCGATGGAGATCTTATTAAAGATATGCAGGATATCGTCCGTCTTCATATTTTTCTTTTCTTCGCCGGATTTATCCAGGACGATCTGCCCTTTATCCATCATCAAAAGACGGGTGCCGTATTCCACCGCATAGCGGAGATTATGGGTGACCATGATAGCGGTAAGCTTCTTTTCCTTGACGATCTTATCGGTCAGCTCCATGATGATCTCGGCCGTCCGGGGATCGAGGGCGGCGGTATGCTCATCCAGGATGAGAAAATCCAAGGGTGTGAGGGTCGCCATCAGGAGAGAGACCGCTTGGCGTTGACCGCCGGAGAGGGAACCTACCTGGACGTTCATTTTATCCTCCAGACCCAGCCCCAAAGAGGCCAGCTGTTCTCTATAATAGGCGGCACGCTTGCGGTTGATGCCGCCGGAGAGACCGTAGGGCTTCCCCTTATTATCTGCCAAGGACATATTTTCCAGAATGGTCATATGGGGGCAGGTGCCGAGGGAAGGATCCTGGTAGACCCGACCGATCCGCTTATAACGGGTGAATTCTTTTTGCTTGCGGATGCTCTCTCCGCCGATGAGGCAATCGCCCTCGTCAATGGGGATGGAGCCGCAGATGATATTGAGGAGCGTGGTCTTGCCGCTGCCGTTACTGCCGACGACGGAGACGAACTCACCCTCCTCCACCGTCAGACTAAAGTCCTCAAAAAGGCACATCTCCGTGACGCTGCCGGGGTTAAAAATTTTAGTGATGTTTTTCAGTTCAAGCATGATGCGCAGACCCCTTTCTCATTTTGGAATGACCTTTGAAAAAGGCGGAGATCCTCTGATTGAAGATCAAAATCAGCGCGAAGAGGACGGCGTTCAGCAGTTTCAGATAAATGCCGTTGGTATCCACCAAGACGAGATAGTTCAGGCAGAGAGAGTAGATCACTGCTCCGATGATGACGGCGGTGGTGTCCTTGACGAAGCGCATCCGGCCGAAGAGGGCCAATCCGATGATGACGGAGGCCAGCGCCATGACGACCTTGCCGCTTCCGCTGTCGTTATCGTAGGAACTGAAAAGATTGGCGTAGACAGCACCGGCGATGGCGACGAAGCCATTGGCCAATGCCAAACCCAGGATCTTATAATTGCCGCTGTCCCGTCCCAAGGAGACGACCAGCTTTTCATTGTCGCCGGTGGCGCGAAGCATATAGCCCAATTTCGTCTTGAGGAAAAGATCAATAATGAATTTGAATGCCAGGACGATCAATAATTCAACCGCCAGGATCATATAATCTTCAGCATCCTTGCCGAAGGAAGAGATGATGGAATGATCGAAAAGACTATCCAATTTCTCGCTCCGGAAGGAGAAGATGGTGGTGGTCATGCCGTTCTTAGTCAGCAGCTGGGTTGCTGCAAGGGTGACCGAGAGAAGCGCGGTCATGACGATGATGCCGGCAAGCAGATTGGAGATCTTGAATCTCACGTGGAGAATTCCGGTGACCGTACCGGCCAAAAAGCCGGCGGCAAAACTCAGAATGATGGCCAAAAGGGGTGGAAGTCCCAGCTTCAGCATCAGGACGGTGCAAACAACGCCGCCCAAGGGGAAGGTGCCATCCACCGAGAGATCCGGAAAGTCCAGGATCGAAAAAGAGATATAAACGCCCAGCGCCAGGATCGCAAAGCAGAGACCCATTTGCAGGCCGTCAATGGTGGTTCCTAAAAATAACATGATGATATTCCTTAACGTTTATTTTGCTACGTCAGTAGCGGTAACGGTGGTGGGCACGGTCAGACCCAAAGTGGTGCAGACGGTGCTGTTGTAGTAGTTATCCGGTTCGGTGATGGTGGCGACGGGGATGTCGTCAGCAGCAGTCCCGTTGAGGATCTTCGCGGCGGCATCGCCGGCAGCTGCGCCGACGTCGATGTATTCAATGGACGCACTGGCGGCACAGCCCACCTTGACCTGCTCGATCTCGGAGCCAAATACGGGAATCTTGGCGTCGTTGGTCAGAGGGAGAATGTTGGTCTCCAGCTTGCCGACGACGGTATTGTCCAGCAGATTGATGAAGCAGTCGACCTTGCGGTTGATCAGCTCGCTGGTCTTGGTATCAATGGTGTTGATATCCGCGACGATGGAATCGCAGATCTCCATGCCCTGATATTTCTTGGCGGCTTCCTTCAGGTTGCTGACCTGGACGGGGGAGCTGGACTCCTCGGAGGAATACAGGACGCCGATCTTCAGATCTTGCTTGCCCATGAAGGCGGTAACGACTTCCAGCTGCTTTTCAAAGTTGGGGATATCGCTGGCACCGGTCATATTCACATAGTTTTCCATGGTGGAGGGATCGGTAACAGCGCAGTATACGACGGGGATATCGCCATCCGCGGCGTTGGCGGCGGCTACAGCAGAGGGGGTCGCAATAGCGATGATGACTTCTGCCTTCTTATTGACCAGGTTATTGGCCTGGGTTTGGGAAACGCTGGCGTCAAAGTTGCTGTCCAGCCGCTCTACGTTGTATTCCTCTAAGTTGATGCCGGCATCTTCCAGCCCTTTGATAATGCCATCGTAGCAGTTATTCAGAGAGGCATGGGAGCCAAACTGGATAATGCCGATGGTCTTTTTGGTTTCGCCGCATCCTGCCAAGGTGCAGAGGGCAAGGGTCAGTACAAGTACGATCGCGATCAATTTCTTGAAGTTTTTCATGGTTTTATTCTCCTTAATTATGTTTTTAATTTAAAATATGAAGTTCAAGGGCAGGGATTGCCATCGCCATCGTTTGGTCATTAAAAACATAATCGGTTCCTCCTTTTTGAAAAAATAAAAATCCCATACCTCCCGAAAAAGGGAAGTATGGGACAGAAAACAAAATTTCTGCGGTGCCACCCATCTTGATGAAAATCATCCGCTCATTCCGCACGATCATGCGCTTCGTACTGTAACGGGTACGCCCCGTCAGCTGCTACTCACGGTTTTGCCGCTTTCGGCTGCCCTCGTAAGTCCATTCGGAATTCTTTATCACTGCCGCAATCCCAGCACCTGCGACTCTCTTGGAGTTTCCGGAATTCTTA
>JAZNVY010000278.1:0-3787 GCA_045593105.1 Eubacteriales bacterium | reverse complement strand
TATCAGGGAATTCCGGAAGGCGGATACAATCAAATTATTGAAAAACTGCTGGATGGAGCGGACGTGCTTTTAAACACCGATTTCTTGGAGAATCGGGACGCTTGGCAGCAAAAAGCGGATCGCGTGGTTTACACCGGTATGCTGGATGCCTATTTTTCTTATTGCTATGGAAAACTGGAGTATCGCAGTCTGCGTTTTGAAAACGAAGTTTTGGATCAAGAGAACTATCAGGGTGTGGCTGTGGTAAATTATACCGATGCGGAAACGCCTTTCACCCGTATTATTGAGCACAAGCACTTTGAATATGGAACGCAGCCTAAAACAGTAATTACCAAAGAATATCCGGCCACCTGGGAAGAGGGGATGGAACCCTACTATCCGGTAAATGACGAGAAGAACGGCGCTCTTTATCAAAAATACGCCGCTCTGGCTGAAAAAGAAGAAAAGGTATTATTCGGCGGACGACTCGGTCAGTATTGTTATTACGATATGGACAAGGTGATTGCCGCTGCATTAAACATGGTCAATGAGACCTTCGGTGAGTAATATGAACGAGATTGCAATCAGTATTATTATGCCGGTATACGGTGTAGAAGAATATGTCGGCAAAGCGATCGAGAGTATCCAGGCGCAGACCTTTAAAAACTGGGAGCTTTGGGCTGTTGATGACGGCACGAAGGATCAGAGCGGAAAGATATGCGATGAATATGCCGCAAAAGACGCAAGGATCCATGTGGTCCATAAAGAGAACGGCGGCGCGCCCAGTGCGCGAAATCTGGCTATTAACAAAGCGGCTGGCAAGTATTTTTACTTTATGGACTCCGACGATTGGGCAGAACCCACAATGCTGGCGGATATGTATCGTCTTGCAGAGGAAAATCAGGCGGAGATGGTGGTTTCCGGCTACTATATCGACTCCTATTATAGTGATGAAGAAAAGTTTGTCCAAATTCAAAAAATAGAGGATAAGATCTATAACGATCAGGAGGAATTTCGCCAAGATGCCTATCGTTTATTTGATCAAAACCTCTTGTACACACCTTGGAACAAGCTGGTATCAGGGGATTATATCCGCCGCAATAAGCTTTATTTTCCCAATACCTTTTGGGATGATTTTCCGTTTTGCTTGAGTGTAATTCGGGATATCAAACGAGTCGTTGTTACTTCTAAAGTATATTATCATTTCATGCGCAAGCGCTCTGAGAGTGAGACGACGCGGTATCGCAAGGAAATGTTTGAAAAGAGGGAAGAGGAACACGGCTGGTTGGTTGAGCTTTTTGATTATTGGAAGGTAAGGCGTCCCGAGGTAGAGGAATTTTTGGCTCGCCGTTATGTTGAACGGTTAATTGGATGTATTGAAAATGTTACCAATCCCTCATGTAATCTTTCCAAAAAAGAAAAGCACGAGCATGTATACCGGATTATCAATGCCGAAACCACGAGAAAATGCTTGAAAGTAGCTCAGCCGCGTTCTACATATATGAAAATTATGCTGCTTCCGTTGAAGTGGCGTTGGGTATGGCTTTGCCTATTGGAAGGGCGGTATATCACCCGAGTTAAAAAAAGAAACGTTAAACGTTTTGTCAAATTAAAAGCAAATCGTTAAAATTTACACGAAAAGGAAAAATATTTGTTGACAAGCAGGTGTTTTATCATTATAATATTATCTGCTATTGATTTTTTCTTTCGAATTTATAGGGAGAACGATGAAGATCAATTTAAAAGACGCATTTATATTAGACCGCTATGAAAAAACTGTAGGGTTTCGCTTGGATATTGAAGGCGATGAGGAACTGAACTCTCTCGCAACCTTTGATAAGCAGCCTGAAGTTTCTTTCTCTATTCGCGGAAAGTACGGTCTGGTAATTTGTGATACGGTCATTGATGCTTCGTATCAAACGTTTTGTTGCCGTTGCCTTGAGCCGGTCAATGGAGTGTTGCATATTGAAAGTCAGCGCCGTATGATCACCGATCCCTCCAAAGAGGACGAGGATACGATCTTGATTGATCCGCAATTTGTTTTTTATCCCAATGAGGAAGCAAAAAATCAAATCATACTTGAATTTCCGGATCGTTCTCTTTGCTCCGAAGATTGTAAAGGGCTTTGCCCTGTTTGTGGATGCAATCGCAATTTGAGCAAGTGCACATGCGAAGTTTAGTATGAGTAATTAATTTTCAGTGGTATCATAAATGGAGGTAAGATAAATGGCAGTTCCTAAGAGAAAAGTATCGAAAGCAAGAAGAGACAAAAGAAGAAGCAGCGTATGGAAGCTCGGCGCTCCCACTTTGGTTGAGTGTCCTCAGTGCCACGCAATGAAGGCTCCCCATAAGGCTTGCGCAGAGTGCGGTTACGTGAACCCCGATCTGTCTGTCAAGGACGGTAAGATCGCTGTTAAGGCTGCTGCTGCGAAGAAAGAAGAAGCCACGGTTGCTGAAGAAACTTCCGCAGAATAAACGGTTGATGCTGATAAAAGAGAAGGCGGGTTTCGCCTTCTCTTTTCTTCGTTATGGAATAATTTGAAAGGAGGTGCACGATGTCTGCGAAGATTATTAGAGTTATGCCGGAATCGTTGGCTGATGAGCTGGGATTAAAGCCTGGTGATAAATTGATCGCCAT
This sequence comes from Eubacteriales bacterium, assembly GCA_045593105.1. Classification (GTDB taxonomy): domain Bacteria; phylum Bacillota; class Clostridia; order Oscillospirales; family QAKW01; genus QAKW01. The sequence goes on along the minus strand of JAZNVY010000278.1, from coordinate 1,170 downwards.
GAATGGAAAAACGGTGCGTGATGTCATTGATTATATGTATTATGAAGCAACGTCTGAGCTTTCGTTGTTGGTTGAGATCGATGGAGAAGAAGTTCTTTTTGAAATCGAAAAGGACTGCGAAGAACCGATTGGGCTGGATTTTGAAGATTATCTAATGGATCGTCAGCGTAGTTGCAAGAATAAATGTATCTTTTGCTTTATTGATCAATTGCCGAAGGGATTGAGAGAGACTCTTTATTTCAAGGACGATGATGCACGCCTTTCTTTTTTGATGGGAAACTATATCACGCTTACGAATTTATCGGAAGAGGATATTCAGAGAATCATTGAAATGCGCATCTCTCCCATCAATATTTCCGTCCATACTACAGATCCGGAGCTTAGAGTTCGGATGATGGCCAATCCCAATGCGGCGAAGATCAATGGGATCTTGAAGCGTTTTTATGATGCCGGAATACAAATGAATTGTCAGATCGTTCTTTGTAAAGGTGTCAACGATGGGGAGCATCTTAGAAAATCTTTGAATGATCTTGCGGCGCTCGCTCCTTATGTAAGAAGCACCAGCGTCGTTCCGGTGGGACTTTCCTGCCATCGGGAGGGGTTGTATCCCTTGGTGCCTTTTGAAAAAGAAGATGCAATCGCTGTTATTGATCTGATCGAAGAAATTGGCGCTCATCAAGCGCAAAAAAACGGTATTCGCGGCTGTTATCCGTCTGATGAATTCTATATTTTAGCGGGTCGCCCTATTCCGGATGAGGATTTTTATGACGGTTATCCGCAGATTGAAAACGGAGTCGGTTTAATGCGTTCACTTCAAAATGAACTGACTGAAGCTCTTGCGTGTGAAACCGGAGACGCCCAACCGTGTGAAATTGGTATCATCACCGGCATCCTGGCTGCCGATTATATGAAAGCGCTACTCTCTGAAGTTAAAGAAAAGTTTATCGGTCTTAAATATACGATCTTTCCGATTGAAAACTCTTTCTTTGGCGAGAATATCACAGTTTCCGGGCTTGTAACCGGAATTGATATTGTAAATCAATTGAAAAACAAAGATTTGCCGTCCAGGCTTTTGATTCCTACCAGTATGCTGCGCTCGGAGCAGGATCTATTTCTGGATAGTATGTCCTTGGAGCAGGTGGCGAATGAATTGCATCGTCCCATTGCATG
>JAZNVY010000277.1:0-2746 GCA_045593105.1 Eubacteriales bacterium | reverse complement strand
ATACTGCATGGCGATCTCTGCCATGGAAGTATTCTTGGTTCCGCTTACGTAGATGATCTCTTCATGAAGCGGCTCCTTCTGCCGATTTAAGTAGGTGACGAATTCCTTGATACCGCCCTCATAATGGAGACTCTTTTTCTTCTCCTGACCCTCGCGCTGATCTTCAAACTCGATCCGCAAGCCTGCGTTCAAAAATGCTTGCTCACGCAACCGCTTTAAAAGTACGTCGAATTCATATTCCAGCGTTTCAAAGATCTGATCGTCTGCCAGGAACCGGACGGTAGTACCGGTCCGGTCGGTGGTGCCGATCTTCTTTAAAGCACCGTCGGAATGACCGCGCTGATATTTCTGATAATAGATCTCTCCGCCGGAGTGGACTTCCACCTCCAGCCATTCGGAAAGGGCGTTAACGACAGACGCACCAACGCCGTGCAGACCGCCGGAGACCTTATATCCGCCGCCGCCGAACTTACCGCCGGCGTGCAGAACGGTAAAGACGACCTCTACCGTCGGAATTCCCATCTTGGGATGGATACCCACCGGGATACCGCGGCCGTTATCCTGCACCTCGATGATATTACCGGGCAGAATGGAAACCTTGATGGTATCGCAATAGCCGGCCAGCGCCTCATCAATGGAGTTATCCACGATCTCATATACAAGATGATGCAGACCACGGATAGAGGTGGAGCCGATATACATACCCGGTCTCTTTCTTACTGCTTCCAGACCCTCCAATACCTGAATCGAGGACTCGTCGTATTGGTTGGTTACTTTTTGCTGATCCATTTTCATACTCCGTTTCTATAGATTAAATAAGTGATATTTTTTTTACGAAATTACAGCGCTTCAGCAAGGTGGGCGCTGAGATCTGCGAGATATAGACCACCACGTCCATTCCCCAGTTACACACGATAAAGGACTTGGGAATATCGGTGGCCACATTGATCAATTTATGTTCTTTTTCCTTTTCCGCAAGAAACATTCGGGTTCTTTTGGAAACGGTGGCTTTATCCATATCAAAGATGCCTATAATATCATTTTTCTTAATGAGGACATCCTGCCCCAGATGGAGATACACGAACCTTTGCCACCTTTCCGTCTTTGATCGAGAAGACCCGATCTCCTTTTTTTCGAATTTTGCCAAGCTCGCAGGTGGAGAGCACCGTCTGACGCCCCTCCATCCGCTGAAAAATAAACTTTTGCCGATGGGCATCCAATTCGGATAGAATATCATCCAAAAGCAGCACCGGCTCGCTGCCCTGTATTTTTTTAATACATTCCGCTTCGGCTAATTTAATGGCTAATACTGCTGAGCGGATCTGCCCTTGGGAAGCAAAGAATTTCATGCTTTTGCCTGCCAAAAGGATCAATATATCATCCTTATGAACGCCGTGCATAGTCTGACCCATGGCGATATCGGTCTCTCTCATTCGCCTAAGCCGCGCTAAGATCAACCGCGCATATTCCTCCCGATCTACCGCATCTTTGGTAAACTGATTGAGATAGATCAATTTCAGCTTTTCCGGCTTTTGAGAGATCTCGCCGTAATATTCCTTAGCACAATCGGAGAGCCTTGCAATATATTTTTGCCGGGCTTCCGCGATATAGGCACCTGCTTCTGCCAGCTTTTCGTCCCAAATATCCAGCATACCATATAAAGATAGATCCTTTTGGCATTGCCGCAGCAGAGCGTTTCGGTTTTTAATAATCTTTTGATAATTCAGTAACGTATCGGTATATCTCAGATCTAAAGAGCAAAGCGCCATATCTAAAAAATTACGCCGTTTATTGGGGCCTTCTTTGATCAAATTAAGATGGTCCGGCGTAAAGATCACCGATTGAAAGCATCCCAATAGATCCCGAAGTCTTGGTACCACCAATCCGTTATGACGGAATTCCTTAGGCTTTCCTTTGGAAAAGAGGATCTTCATCTCCTCTTCCCCGTTTTCCACTTCATAGCAAAGGGTAATGGACGCATGTTCTGCTCCAAAACGGATCAGCTGCTCCTCTTTCAATACCCGGTAGCTTTTCAGGCAGGAACAAAAATAGATGGCTTCAATGCAGTTGGTCTTTCCCTGGGCGTTATGGCCGGCCAGAATATTAATTCCGTCGGCAAATTCAAAGCGCTCGTCCGAAAAGTTTCTGAAATTTTCCAGATGCAAGGTTTTTATTTTCATTGAATAATGGTATATTCCGCGCCGTCAAAGGAAAAGCGGTCGCCGGGATAAAGCTTTTTTCCCTTCATCAGGCAGACCTCTCCATTGACCCGAACGTCCCCTGAGAGGATCATCATCTTTGCCATCCCGCCGGTATCGGCTTCGCCGGCCAGCTTCATGGCGTCGCAAAGGCGGATATATTCGTCTCTGATCAAAAGTCTGTTCATCTTCATTACTCTTTCATTCTAAGGGGCAGTACCAGGAAGAGATAATCATCCTTATCAATCGGCTTGATAATGATGGGAGCCAGATTGGATTGCAGCTCAATCACCACTTCCTCGTCATCGCAGGCGCTGAGGGCTGCCAGCATGTATTTATAATTAAAACCGATCACCATCTTATTGGAGAAAGGATCACAATAAACCGTATCGTTGAATTTACCGATATTGGATGCAGTAGTGATATCAATATGATCAAAATCAAAATCACAACGGATAGGGCTGATGATGGTGGCGTTTGCCATCAAAGAGGCACGCTCAATGACCTGCGCAAATTCCCGGACGTTGACCCGTACCCGGAACTTAAAG
>JAZNVY010000276.1:0-1973 GCA_045593105.1 Eubacteriales bacterium | reverse complement strand
AAAACAGAGCATGGTGGTGGGAAGGGGAGGGGAACAGAGGGCACCCGCCGATAGCGGGGCCCAGGTTGGTGTTGTGAACGGCGATAATGGCCTTCAGACCGGCCTTTTCGTTGTTGACGAACAACACTTTTTCATGACGGTATTTGCTCATTTCTACCAAAGCATTCATTATATAATACCTCCTGATGAGAATGAGATGAAGTTTAAGGGGCAAAGCCCACTTGAATTTCATCAATTTAATCACGTAAATTATATCTAATCTTTTTTATAATCCTATTTTTGTTTAATGTCAAGAATTTTTCGTATCAGGAAAAGCAAAAATCGAATAAATAATCGGATAAATACATAAAGAAGCATTTCATAAAAGGCAAAGAACTCAAAAGAAAAAAGAAGTTGTTTGAAAATATCGGTAATAATTCACAAAAATGAAACAATTTGCATTTAAACCCTTAACAATTCCTGAATTGCGAGTTATAATGTCAACGAATAATGCAATCTGCTACTCTGCAAAAGCGCGGCAGGCGAAAGGAGTGTTCTATGAACGACGAAATGCAGAAAAAACTGGATAAACTCCTGAACGCTTATTCCCATCAATACATCGTTGAGCGGGACGTGACGGTGGAGGGAGGAAGCTTTCCCGCCACGGCGACCTTCTTTTTGCGGGACGAGAATTATCTCATCAGCAAAAAGCACGTGCTCAGCGCGGTGGAAAACTACGATTATACGTATTTTTACGTCACCGATCATCTGGACGCCGATACCCTGCGTCAGCAGATCGATCTGACCATGAAGGTGGGCTCTGCCCGGGTCAAACCCCACAGAGAGCATATGTCCTCCTTCGTAACGCTGGTGATCCTGGCGGACACTATCGATGAGGAAGCAAAGAAACTGATCAAAAAGACCCGCTTCCACAAATACTTTCGGCTGGCACTCCATGGCTGGATGGAGTATCACATAACTGCAATGGAATGTTCTACAAGCAGCTTCCTTTCCAATCCAGCCGGTAAGGGAGCAAAAAAGATCCTGGAGCAAAATCTCGGCTCCAGGGGAAAATCGAAGGGAGAGTAAACGCAATGAATGGTATCGTACTTCTGCTCATTGGCATCGCTGTCCTGGTCTGCGGCTATATCCTGTATGGCCGCTGGCTGTGCAAGCAGTGGGGCGTCGGTGAAAGCACCGAGGCTACCCCCGCTCACACCCTGCGCGACGATGTCGACTATGTCCCCGCACCCGCCCCTGTTCTGATGGGCCACCATTTCTCCTCCATCGCCGGCGCCGGCCCCATTACCGGCCCCATCACCGCCGCTGCTACCGGCTTCGGCTGGCTGGCCTGCGTGCTGTGGATCCTGATCGGTGGTATCTTCTTCGGCGGCGTCCATGACTTCGGCGCTCTGTTTGCTTCCGTCCGTCACGGCGGTAAGTCCATCGGCGAGATCATCTCCGCCAACATGTCTCTGCGCGCCAAGCGCCTGTTCGTTATCTTTGCTTATCTGACCCTGGTTCTGGTCGTGGCCGCTTTCGCCGCCATCGTTGCCGGTACCTTCGGCGTCACTTATGACGAGACCGGCGCTCTGACCGCTGCCGGCGTTGCCAACGCTCAGGTCGCTATGGTGTCCCTGATGTTCATCGTCATGGCCATCATCTTCGGCTTTGCCGTTTACCGCAAGGGCGTCGATATGAAGATCGCTTCTGTCATCGGCGTCATCGGCATCGCCCTCTGCATCGTCATCGGTCTGAACTTCTATCCCGTTCAGCTGAGCACCAACGCCTGGATGTATATCGTTGGTCTGTACATCATCGTGGCTTCTGTAGCTCCCGTGTGGATCCTGCTGCAGCCCCGTGACTATCTATCCTCCTTCCTGCTGTACGCCATGCTGGCTCTGGCTGCCATCGCCGTCTTCATGGGTAACCCCTCTATGGAGACTCTGCCCCTGCTGAACAAGGCCGGCAACACCACTCCCGTGTTCCCCGTT
>JAZNVY010000275.1:0-7767 GCA_045593105.1 Eubacteriales bacterium | reverse complement strand
GGCAGCTCGGTAGCGATACGCATGAACATATCAATATCCAAGGTGTTATGATGGGTGCTAAAAGGCCGTGCAGCAGCACCGCCGGCAATGGTATTCAGAACCGGAGTTTCTACCTCTACATAGCTCATATCATCCAGATACTTCCGTACGTACTGAATAAACTTGGAGCGAACGACGAAGTTGCGCTTCACCTCGGGATTGATCATCAGATCCACGTAGCGCTGACGGTAGCGAAGATCCTGATCCTTAAGTCCGTGGAACTTCTCCGGCAGCGGACGCAGCGATTTGGAAAGCAGAGTGATTTCTTTAGCACGGATAGAGATCTCACCCATCCGGGTACGGAAAACGGTACCCTGAACGCCGACGATATCACCGATATCCAGTTTTTTGAAAGCGGCCAGAGCCTCCTCGCCCACCTCGTCGATCTTGACGAAAAGCTGGATCCGGCCTTCGCCGTCCTGCAGGTCAGCAAAGACCACCTTACCCATACCGCGTTTGCTCATCAAGCGGCCGGCAACAGAGACCGTTTTTTCCTCGAAATTCTCGAAATCCGCCTTGATTTCCTCGCTATGATGGGTCACATCATACTTGGTAATGGTAAAAGGATCGTTACCTGCAGCTTGCAGCTCGCTGAGCTTATCCCGGCGCACCTGCAGCAGCTCGTTCAACGAAAGTTCTTCATTGACAGTATTGTTTACGTTTTCCATGGTCATTACTTCTCTACTTTCAGAATCTTATACTCCAGCATCCCGATGGGAGCCTCCACCTCGATGGTCTCGCCGGCCTTATGACCCAAGATCGCCTTACCCAGAGGGCTATCATCGGAGATCTTGCCGTTCATGGGATCCGCTTCGATGGAGCTGACGATATCGTAAACCAGCTCATCCCCGGTCTCCACATCCAGAATGGTAACGGTGTTACCCAGCCAGATAGTATCTGCATCCTCAGAAACAACTGCATCATCTTCTACAATGACAGCATTCTTCAAGGTTGCTTCCAGAGTGGCAATACGGGACTCTACGATCGCCTGCTCGTTTTTGGCTTCATCATATTCACTGTTCTCGGAAAGGTCGCCGTAGGAACGAGCAACTTTGATCTTCTCAGCGATCTCTTCACGCTTTGTCGATTTCAGTTCTGCCAGTTCAGCTTCCAGTTTTGCCTTACCTTCCAGGGTCAAAGAAATCACTTTTTCTGCCATAATTCTACTCTCCTCAAATTCCGCAAAGCGACCCCGGAAGATCCGAGGTCGCTTTGGATGGTTGGTTTAAATTACTTGCTCATGTTGGCAACTTCAGCAGCGAAGTCGTCCACTCTCTTCTCAAGACCTTCGCCCTTTACGTAGGAAACGATAGCCTTGATGGTGATCTCGAAGCCAACTTCTTTGCTAACCTGCTTCAGGTAAGCGCCGACAGAGAGCTTATCGTCCTTAACGTAAGCCTGATCCAGCAAGCAGTTCTCGGTATAGTACTTACCGATCTTACCGCCGATCATCTTCTCCAAGATGTTCTCGGGCTTATTGGCATTCTTAGGATCGTTCTTGATCTGAGCCAGAAGAATGTTCTTCTCATTCTCGATGACCTCAGCAGGAACATCCTCGCGGCAGAGATATGCAGGATGCATCGCAACGATCTGCATACAAACGTTACGGGCAGCCTCCTGGAACTTCTCGTTAGCGGCATCAGCCACGTCACAGAGAACCATAGCAGCCTCGGTACCGCCGCCGTGAACGTAGCTCACGCAAGCACCCTCCAGACGGGTGAAACGACGGATATTCATGTTCTCACCGATCTTCAGGATCTTCTCGCGAAGGATATCCTCAACGGTGAACTCGGTATCTTCAAACTTGCAAGCCTTCAGCGCTTCCACGTCAGCAGGATTGTAAACGGCAGCAGCCTTGGCAGCGCCCTTAACAAGAGCCTGGAACTCCGCATTCTTCGCAACGAAGTCCGTCTCGGAGTTAACTTCGATCATAACGCCGACGCCGTCAGCGATGTAGGTATCAACCATACCCTCGGAAGCGATACGGCTGGCCTTCTTAGCCTGAGCGGCGAGGCCCTTCTCACGCAGCAGTTCAATAGCCTTATCTACGTTACCGTCAGCCTCGGTCAGAGCCTTTTTGCAATCCATCATACCGCAACCGGTCGTCTCACGGAGAGCGGCAACATCTTTAGCAGTAAAATTCATATTAATATCCTCCTGATTATTCAGCAGTTTCTTCGGTAGCTTCCTCGGCGTCGGTCATCTGCTCGCCCTGCTTGCCTTCCATAATGGCGTTAGCCATGGTCTCAGCAATCAGCTTGACAGCGCGGATGGCGTCGTCGTTACCGGGGATGGGATAATCCACTTCATCGGGGTCACAGTTGGTATCAACGATAGCAACGACGGGGATACCCAGCTTTTTAGCCTCAGCGATGGCGATGTGCTCCTTCTTAGGATCGACAACGAAGAGAGCAGCAGGAGCCTTCTTCATCTCCTTGATACCGCCGTAGTTCTTCTCCAGGATCTCCATCTCATGACGAAGCTTCAGAACTTCCTTCTTGGGCAGAAGATCGAAGGTACCGTCCTCAGCCATCTTCTCCAACTGGTTCAGACGGTTGATGGACTTACGGATGGTCTGGAAGTTGGTCAGCATACCGCCGGGCCAACGAACGGAAACGTAGTACTGGCCCACTCTCTGAGCCTCTTCGCGGATGGAATCCTGAGCCTGCTTCTTGGTACCGACAAACAGAACCTCGCCACCCTCAGCAGCGATATCGCGCATGAAGTTGTACGCTTCCTCGACCTTCTTCACGGTCTTCTGCAGATCAATGATATAAATACCATTTCTCTCGGTGAAGATGTACTCTGCCATTTTAGGGTTCCATCTTCTGGTCTGGTGGCCGAAATGAACGCCGGCCTCTAACAGCTGTTTCATAGAAATAACGGACATGTTTATTTCCTCCTTTTTGTTTTTTACCGCCACAGCACCCTGCTGTAGACCCCACCGGAAAGCCGGAAACAAGGGGCAAAGCGCTGTGTGAGTATTTTTACAGCCCTAAAAGTATAACACACCTATTTGCCAATTGCAAGCATTATTTCATATTTTTTTAAAGAAAAAGCCGTGCAATTCCAAAATAGATCAAAAGAGCAAGCGCATCCACCACCGTCGTAATGAAGGGGCCGGCCATCACCGCCGGATCGAAGCCGCATTTCTTTGCCAGTAAGGGCAGCGAAGAGCCCACCAACTTTGCCACCAATACTGTGCACCATAGCGTCAGGCACACCGCCAGCGCCACCCGAACCGGCACTCCGGTACGCAGCAAAAGATTATCTATCAAAAGGATCTTAAAAAAATTTGCCGTAGCCAGCACTCCGCCACACAGTAAAGCCACCCGCCCCTCCTTCCAAAGAACGCGAAAAATATCCCGCACCCTCAGCTCCTGCAGATAAAGACTGCGGATGACCGTCACCGAAGCCTGGCTGCCGGAATTGCCGCCGGTATCCATCAGCATGGGGATAAAGACGATCAACGCCGATTGTGCCGCAAGCGCCCCCTCAAATTCCGCAATGATCCGCCCGGTGAAGGTGGCAGAGATCATCAAAACCAAAAGCCATGGAATTCGGCTTTTAAAGGTCTCGACGGGGCCTATTTTTAAGTATCCCTCCCGCTCGGAAAACTCTTGATTGGATGATTGATCTTTATTTGGCATACCGCACCGCCCTTTCTCTGCTTGAATTTAAAATTTAGAGTTGACATTTTTTTCGACCGCCTATATAATTTCTTTATTCTGTTTTATCAACTTTTATTGAGGTAATGTCTATGTTGAATGCAAAGCAAATCCCGGAGCTTTTCGGTAGCATGGTCTTTAACGATAAGGCCATGAAGGAATATCTTCCGGAAGAAACCTATCTTGCTCTGCGCAAGACCATCGAGAACGGCAAAAGTCTGGACAAGACCATTGCCGGCACCGTCGCGTCTGCGATGCGAGATTGGGCCATGGAGCGCGGTGCCACCCATTTCACCCATTGGTTCCAGCCCATGACCGGCATCACCGCTGAGAAGCACGATAGTTTTATAACGCCCGATCATGCCGGCGGCGTCTTGATGGAGTTTTCCGGCAAAGAGCTGATCAAGGGTGAGTCTGACGCCTCCTCCTTCCCTAACGGCGGCCTGCGTGCCACCTTTGAGGCCAGAGGCTATACCGCTTGGGATCCTACCGCCTACGCCTTCATTAAGGATGCAACCCTCTGCATCCCCACCGTTTTCTATTCCTACGGCGGCGAAGCGCTGGACAAAAAGACTCCCTTGCTGCGTTCTGAGGAAGCGGTCACCCGGCAGGCGTTGCGGATCGTCAAGCTTTTCGGCAACGAAGACGTAACCAAGACTATGACCACCGTAGGACCGGAGCAGGAATATTTCCTGATCGACGAAAAGGTCTATCAAGCAAGAAAAGACTTAGTGCTTTGCGGCAGAACCCTCTTCGGTTCCCGTCCGCCGAAGGGGCAGGAAATGGACGACCATTATTTCGGCACCCTCAAGCCCCGGGTCATGGCCTTCATGAAGGAGCTGGACGAGGAGCTTTGGAAGCTGGGCATCTACGCCAAGACGGAGCATAACGAAGGCGCCCCCGCCCAGCACGAACTGGCGCCTATTTATACGCGCACCAACCTGGCCGCTGATCATAATCAGCTCACCATGGAGCTGATGAAGAAGATCGCCGCCAAACACGGCATGGCTTGCCTTCTGCACGAAAAACCCTTTAACGGGGTCAACGGAAGCGGTAAGCATAATAACTGGTCCATCTCCACCAATACCGGTGTCAATCTCTTGGATCCCGGCGCCTCCCCCAGCGAAAACACCCAGTTTTTGCTGTTTTTAGCGGCGGTGATCAAGGCGGTTGACGAACATCAGGATCTCCTGCGTTTCTCCGTGGCATCCGCCGGAAACGACCATCGCCTGGGCGGTAACGAAGCCCCCCCGGCCATCGTGTCCATGTTTTTAGGAGACGAACTCAACGCCATCCTGGACTCCATCGAAAGCGGCACCGTCTACGCGCCGGAAAACCAGGTGGAAATGAGAGGCGGCGTCCATACTCTGCCTCGCTTTTCTCGCGACGCCACCGACCGTAACCGCACCTCCCCCTTTGCGTTTACCAATAATAAATTTGAATTCCGGATGTGCGGCTCCTCCGCCTCCATCGCGGAGCCCAATATCGTCCTTAATACTATTATTGCCGATACCCTCATGGATTTTGCAGATCTCTTGGAAAATGCGGAAGACTTTAACACCGCCCTGCAAGATCTGATTCGCGACACCATCAAGCAGCATAAGCGGATCATCTTCAACGGAGATAATTATTCCAAAGAATGGGTCAAGGAAGCAGAGAAACGCGGTCTTTTGAACCTCCCCACCACCATGGACGTTCTGCCCCTTTTCGTAGAGCAGAAGAATATCGACCTCTTTACCCGTCATCAGGTCTTTACGGCGGAGGAAATGCGCTCCCGTTACGAGATCATGGTGGACAACTACTGTAAGACCCTCAATATCGAAGCACGTACCCTGAACTCCATGATCCGCCGCGAGATCCTGCCGGCAGTAAGCCGCGAAGAGGATCGCCTTGCACGAACCATCGTCGATAAAAAGCAAGCCATCCCCGGCATCTCCTGCCATTTTGAGGAAGAATTGCTCCGGGAACTTTCCGCCCTCACCGAAGAGCTTTACACCGTCTGTGTGGAATTTGAAAAGAAACGGAAATACGCCAAGACTATCGAAGAATTTTACCAACGCGGCATCTACTATCGCGAAGAGATCTGCGCCGATCTTGAAAAACTGCGGAGCATTATTGATCAGATGGAGATCATGGTTCCCAGTGAGGATTGGCCGTTCCCCACTTATTATGACCTGCTTTTCAGCGTTCATTAAAATTTAACAAGGAGACCCGTCTGGGTCTCCTTGACTTTTTATAAGCAGATTGATAAAATGAAATTAGAATTTATAGAGGAGTACACGCATGAAAAAAATAATTCCTATTCTAATGATCACCCTGATTTTCCTGACCGGCTGCAGCAGCAGCGAGCAAACCGGGCTTACTTCCTTTACCGCCTATGACCTGAACGGCGGCACCCAAACCGAAGCGATCTTTGAAGACCATAAGCTGACGATGGTCAATCTTTGGGGCACCTATTGCGGACCCTGTATTGAAGAGATGCCGGCGCTGGCAGAGCTTCATGAGGAATATGCAGACCAAAGCTTTCAGATCGTCGGCATCATCGGCGACGTCAACAGTTACGAAGGAAGCAAAGCCGAGACGGCAAAAAACATTCTCGAAACGGCTGGTTCAAATTATGTAAACCTATTGCCCAACCAAAGCATGCAAGCCTTTCTCCAGCCCTTCGTCTACGTCCCCACCACCGTCTTTTTAGACCAAGAGGGAAAGCAGGTGGGCGAACCGTATATCGGCGCCCGATCCAAAGCGGACTGGAAACTGATTATTGAAGAGCTTCTGAAGGAGACCCCATGAAAGAGAATAAAAAAAATCTTCTCGCCTTCCTGCTGATCACGTTGGGGGTGATCGCAATGGTACTGGGAATTCTCCGGGGCGAAGCCGCCGACGTTTTCCGTAAGGCGACCATGATTTGTATGGAGTGTATCGGCCTTGGATAAGAAAAAGAAAACTTTTAAACTACGCCCCGTGATCCAAGCGGTCTTTGCGTTACTCTCCAACGGCTGGCTGCCCGGCTATTTCAAGGGCACCATCTATCGGGGCGGACTGAAAAGCATCTGCCTGCCGGGACTCAACTGCTATTCCTGTCCCGGTGCATTGGGCGCCTGCCCCATCGGCGCCCTGCAGACGACGCTGACAGCGGCAGAATATAAAATTGCCCTCTATGTTTCCGGCTTTTTAGTAGCAGTCGGCGCCGCATTGGGACGGTTTGTCTGCGGATTTCTATGTCCCTTCGGTTGGATCCAGGAGCTTTTGCATAAGATCCCCTTCCCCAAGAAGCTGAAAAAACTGCCGGGCGAAAAGCTGCTCCGGTGGTTGAAATATCCCATCCTTTTGATCTTCGTCATTCTTCTTCCGATGTTCTTTATCGATATCACCGGCATCGGCAAGCCCTGGTTTTGCGCCTATATCTGTCCGGCCGGTACTTTAGAGGCCGGGATTCCGCTGGTCTTGGCCAACACCGCCCTGCGGCAGACGCTGGGCTTTCTCTATACTTGGAAACTGCTGATCCTGGCAGTACTTCTCTTTTTATCACTTCTCGTATGGAGACCCTTCTGCCGTTATCTTTGCCCCCTGGGCGCCATCTACGGTTGCTTCAACCCCATCGCATTGGTACGCCATCGCATAGAGGAAAAGAAATGCACCGACTGCGGTGCCTGCACCCAGGCCTGCCCTATGAGCCTACCGGTACGGCAAAAGCCCAATACCGTGGAATGTGTCCGATGCGGCAAATGTCGTGACGCTTGCCCTACCAACGCATTGGAACTCATCTATCCCTTTAAAAAGAACTAAAAAACACTCCGTTTGGATTTCCAAACGGAGTGTTTTTTAATTAATCTCTTCTTTTATTTACGCCGCTGCCGTAAAGATCGATGCGGGAGCGCTTTGTACCAGGACCTACGGTTCGTTGCAGAGTACGAACTTCCTCAAAAAAGGCTTTTCGTTCCGGGGTAACTTCCGGAGCCGGAGCCAGTCCGTAAAACTTTTTATAGAAATCCTCCACCGTTCCGGCCAAGGCACTCAAAGGCGCTGCCACATCCTCGCCCTCGGCATACCGACGCAT
>JAZNVY010000274.1:0-1911 GCA_045593105.1 Eubacteriales bacterium | reverse complement strand
AATTTTGTGCCTAAAAAACATAGTTTTTAACAAATAAGGTCTTTCAAGAACTAAAATATGTGATATAATAACCCTATAAATTATTTGTAACACTGATGTTACGAAGATATTGAATGGGAGGGTTTAACATGATCATTAAAGCTGCAACTTTTAATATTCAGTGCGGCCGCAACCATGAAATGCGCGTACGTGGAGAATCGCCGAAGATCGATCTGGATCGGGTGGTTGCGCATATTGAAAAAATGGACGTGGATTTTTGTTCTATCAATGAGATCAGTGACGGTCTGCCCGGCACCGAATTTGGACCTCAACCGGCTTATTTGGCGCAGCAACTTGGGTGGAACTATGCTTTTGCAAAAGCGATCACCGTAAAAAGTAAGAGTGCACCCGATCGGGATTATGGAATTGCCCTTTTGAGCAAGCATCCCATTCGCTCCTTTCGTAAAATTCCCATCGTGACGTTGCCGGAAGAACGGGAAGAGGGTATACGCTATGAGAATAGAGTACTGATGATCGTCGAGCTGGAAATCGACGGAAAGATCGTTACGGTCATGAATTGTCATTTTGGTCTGCGTGCCCTTGAGGTGGATCGGGCGGTAGAAACGGTTCTTGCCGTCAAAGAAACCATTACCGGCCCCGTCATTTTGACCGGAGACTTTAACATTCAGCCGGATCATCCGAAAATTCTGCAAATGAAGGAAGTTTTCAAGGATACCGCAGATATCCGCGAGGATGCATGCCTGACATTTCCCAGCCATGCACCGCGGGGAAAGATCGATTATATTTTGACGGATGAAGAGACCAAAACGTTGAAGCTCGAGATTCCGCAAGAGGTGGTTGCCGATCATTTACCGTTGATTGCAACGTTGGAGGTAAAGTGAAAATGAGACTGAAGGTATGTTCTTTTAATATTCAGCATGGTGTGAATCACGCGCAGCGTCTTGCCGGCGAAAAGCCCCAGGTAGACCTGGATCGGATGGCGGATCATATTGCCGATATCGGCGTGGATATCGTAGGTATTCAGGAGATCTATAATTGTCCGCCGGATGGTGCTTTTCCGGATCAGCCCGGTTATATCGCGAAAAAACTCGGTTGGCATAGTGCCTTCGCGAAGGCCATTGACGTTGTGCGTAAGGATGGGGTTAAGCGCCCGTACGGCGTTGCCATTGTTTCCAAATATCCCATTATCAGCATGAATACGTTCCATATTGCCGTTCCTGAGGACGAGCGTATTTATGTGGGTAAAAGCTATGAAGAACGGGTCTTGATGGTTTGTAAGATCGATGTGGATGGTAAAATCATCACCTTTATGAACAGCCACTTCGGCTTGACTCCCGATGCAAAAGCGTTGGCTACCCAAACCGTTTTGAGAGAAAAGGCAAAAATCGAAGGGCCTGTGATCTTCACCGGCGATCTCAATCTGCGTCCCCATATGGAGTGGTATCCGCTCCTGGCTGAGGCGTTTACCGATTGTATCGAGAAAAATACCGATCCGGAAGTGGATCCTGCAGTACGTATCGACTATATCTTCGTGGATGGCGGAATCAAACCGCTTTTCTATGAAAAACGTAAAGAGATCATCTCGGATCACCGCGCCATCTGGGCAGAGTTGGAGATTGAAGACTAATAAAAAACAGAGCAACGAAAGTTGCTCTTTTTTTTCTCCGACGCCTTTTTTCGCTGAAGCGAAAAAAGAGCAACCGCTCGGGGATGGCAAGACAAGAGGCTGCAGGTTCATTCTGCGATCAAATTAAAAAACGAGGCACACACTAATGTGTACCTCGTTTTTGGTCCGAGTGACAGGACGCGTCTTGCTTCGCAATACGCACTGCTTGTCGACCGAAAGCCCTTGGGCTTTCAGTACCCGCCTGCGCACTTCGCACCTAAAAAACAGTCCCCCGGACTGTTTTT
>JAZNVY010000273.1:0-2181 GCA_045593105.1 Eubacteriales bacterium | reverse complement strand
CGAGAACGGAGTTCTGCCCCATCCCAATACCATGGATCTCAAGGCTTATAAAGGAGAGACCTTACTGGGGGAGAGTCGGGTGTTCAGCGTGGGCGGCGGCCGGATCGCCTGGGAGGGGGATCCCGGACAGGCGGCGCCTATCGTCTATCCCCATCAATCCTTTGCAGAGATCGCGGAGTATTGCCGGGAGAAGCGCATTCGGCTTTGGCAGTACGTGGAGGAGATCGAGGGCAGAGAAGTCTGGACGCATCTTCAAAAGATCTGGAACGCCATGAAGGCCGCCATCGAGCGCGGCTTAGAGGACGAGGGGATCCTGCCCGGCGGTCTGGAAGTGCAGAAAAAGGCGAAGTTTCTCTATGAGATGCAGCATATCGACGAGTCGGCAGAGACCCGGGAAAACCGAGTGGTCTGTGCCTACGCCTTTGCTACCAGCGAGCAAAATGCTTCCGGTGAGACCATCGTGACCGCGCCTACCTGCGGTGCATCCGGCGTCATGCCGGCGGTGCTCTATTATCAGCAACAAAAGCAGAACTTTACCGATCAGGACATCTGCAAGGCGTTGGCCGCCGGGGGTGTCATCGGTAATCTGATCAAGACCAACGCTTCTATTTCCGGTGCGGAATGCGGCTGTCAGGCGGAGATCGGCACCGCTTGCGCCATGGCGGCGGCTGCCTTGGCAGAGCTTTTCGGTTTGCATCTGGACAAGATCGAGTATGCGGCGGAGATCGCCATTGAGCATCACTTGGGATTAACCTGCGATCCTATTGGGGGCTTGGTACAGATCCCATGCATCGAGCGGAACGCGGTGGCGGCTATGCGCGCCATCAATGCAGTCAATCTCGCCAGCTTCTTAAGCAGTACGCGCAAGATCTCGCTGGATAAGGTGATCGTTACCATGAAAGAGACCGGCAGGGATCTCCGCGCCGCCTATCGGGAGACCTCCGAGGGCGGAATGGCAAAAATTGAACTTTAAGAATTAGATTACTCTTGTTACCTTAAAAACAGTTGCAATTTATTTTTAATAATGTTATAATTATTTTTAACAGTTTTTAAGCTGGAATATTTTAATGTGTGGTGAAAAAGAAATGCAAGTAAAATTAAATGGTCAGATGATCGAGGCTGAAGCCGGTGCATCGGTTTTTGATGCGGCTTTCGCGCTGGATCCTGCGGTTGCCAGAGAAGCGCTTTGCGCCTTGGTAAACGGAGAGGTTCGGGAATTGACTTATGCTCTGAAGGAAGGGGATGAGGTGACTACCCTGACTTTCGAGGATGAGCGGGCAAGAAAGGTCTTCTGGCACACCACATCTCATGTGCTGGCGCAGGCCGTTAAGCGGCTGTTTCCCGAGGCAAAATTCGCCATCGGACCGGCGATAGATAGCGGTTTTTACTATGATTTTGAGGTGGAGAAGCCCTTCACCGCCGAGGATCTTACCAAGATCACGGCAGAAATGAAAAAGATTGTCAAGGAGCGTCTGCGTCTGGAGCGCGTTGAGCTTTCTCCCGAGGAAGCCAAAGAGTTGATGAAGGACGAGCCTTATAAGCTGGAGCTGATCGAGGAGCACGCCGGCAAGGGGGAGAAGATCTCCTTCTACCGCCAGGGCGAGTTTACCGATCTTTGCGCCGGCCCCCATCTCTTTGACGTTGCAAAGATCAAGGCGATTGCTCTTTTGAGCTCCACCGGTGCTTATTGGCGCGGTGACTCCGATCGGACCATGCTGCAGAGAATCTACGGCATCTCCTTTATGAAGGCTGCCGATCTGGAAGCCCATCTCGCTCAGCTGGAAGAGGCCCGGAAACGGGATCACAATAAACTGGGTCGTGAGCTGGAGTATTTTACCACCTCAGAGGTGGTTGGCCAGGGCTTGCCCATCCTGCTGCCTAAGGGTGCGAAGGTTATTCAGACCCTTCAGCGTTGGGTCGAGGATGAGGAAGAAAAGCGCGGTTATCTTTTGACCAAGACTCCTTTGATGGCTAAGAGCGATCTTTATAAGATCTCCGGTCACTGGGATCATTATCTGGATGGAATGTTCGTCTTGGGCGATCCTACCGACGAGAGCAAAGAATGCTTTGCAATGCGTCCCATGACCTGCCCCTTCCAGTATCAGGTTTATTTAAATCGGATGCGTTCTTACCGCGATCTGCCCATGCGTCTGGGTGAGACTTCCACCCTCTTCCGCAACG
>JAZNVY010000272.1:0-1783 GCA_045593105.1 Eubacteriales bacterium | reverse complement strand
TGCTCCGGAGGGGACGGTCTATGAGCCGGGGCATATTCACCGCCGTTTTCCGCTTTCTAAAATCAAAGAGGTGTATTCCTCCGATTGTATCGAGGTTGCCTGCCATGGTTATGAGCATTTACGCTTGGAGCGGATGCCGGGTGCAGATGCGATCCGTGAGGTGGTTCGGGATCGCAGAAGCCTTGAAGCGTTATTTGGGCGGATGATCACGGGGATGGCTTATGCCTATGGAACCTTCAATGATCAGTCAGTAGAAATTCTGAAACATGCCGGGCTCCATTATGCAAGAACGGTTGAGTCTACTGAAAGATTTGATTTACCTACGGATTGGCTTAGAATGCCGGCTACTTGTCATCACAATAATCCTCGCCTGATGGAATTGGCAGAAAAGTTTAAAGACATAGAAGTAACCAGCTTTCCTAAGCTTTTTTATCTTTGGGGTCATTCCTATGAGTTTGAGCGGGATAATAGCTGGGATTTGATTGAGGGATTTTTTGAGAAGATGCAGAATCTTTCGGACGTCTGGTATGCTACCAATCTAGAGATCTGCGATTACGTGAAGGCTTATGACCAGCTTCAGTTTTCGATGGGAAACCAAGTGGTGCATAATCCTACTGTGACAGATATTTGGATCAGCCGACGGGATGAAGAGGCAATTTGCATTCCTGCCGGCAAGACGGTATCGTTACCGGGAGGTGAATTCTGATGAGTATTAAGAAAACATATTCATATATGCGATTTCCCGAAGGAAAATCGAAAGCGATTACACTAAGTTATGATGATGGTGTGACTGAGGATATTCATTTCGTTGAATTAATGAAGCAATATGGGTTTAAAGGAACGTTCAATCTGAATTATAATCGTATTTCAGAAAAACCGGTGTACTTACCCGGGAAGAAGCACCGCAGAATGACGGCTGAAGAAATCTGTGCGACTTATGATCCTGATCATACGGAAATTGCCTGCCATTCCTATAACCATCGTTCACTTGCATTGATTCCGACTTCGGAGGTTTTGTATGAGATCGCGGAGGATCGGAGAGGCTGGGAAGAGTTTGCCGGAAAGATCATCCGTGGCTTTGCTTATGCAAACGGTTCATTTAATGATGATGCGGTGGAATGCTTGCGCGTGGCCGGGATTGCCTATGCCCGGACCACCTTGCAAACCGAAGGGTTTGATCTTCCTAAGGATTGGCTACGGCTGGAGAGTACCTGCAGACATCGAAATCCCCGTCTGATGGAATTGGCGGAGGAGTTTGCCGAGATGAAGGTGGATAAAGAGCCAAAATGGTTTTATCTCTGGGGACATACTTATGAATTTGAGGATGATAATAACTGGGACGTGATCGAAAACTTCTTCCGCCGGATGAGCGGTCTGGAGGACGTATGGTACGCCACTAATATCGAGATCTACGATTATATTAAAGCGTATGAGAAGTTGGAGTATTCTGCTGATGGCAATTGGGTGTATAATCCCACTTCCATCGATCTTTGGATGACCAACGCAGGAGCGGATCTTTGCATCCCTGCCGGTCAAACCGTGGAATTATAAAAAACAAAATAAATATCCCCCCGTATAACGGGGGGTATTTCATTTTCGGGCATAGCCCTAATACTACTGGCGGCGCACAAGTGCGCTTTTGGGTTGGCCTGCCAGCCGAGCAATTGTTACTTACTACCCATAAATGGGTCCCGTGGGTCGAACATACTTAATTGGTCGCTTTCTTTATCCTTTTGTAATTGTTCTGCAATATACGTTTTGATCGCCTTTGTGTTCTTCCCCA
>JAZNVY010000271.1:0-6312 GCA_045593105.1 Eubacteriales bacterium | reverse complement strand
AAGCTTATCCATCAGCGCCTTGAAGTTAGGCGCACGCTGGTCGATATTCTTTTCGCCGCCGTCGTCGTTGTAACGGACGTTATACGCCACGATCTTCAGCGCATTGGCAGGGTCGGTACCCTCTAAGCTGAGCTCCGGTTCCTCATCATTTCCATCATCAGAGGGATCTTTGTCATCCTTGGGTTCTTCGTCGTCCTTGGGATCTTCATCCTTGGGTTCTTCGTCGTCCTTGGGATCCTCGTCCTTAGGATCTTCATCCTTGGGATCTTCATCCTTGGGATCTTCGTCCTTGGGATCCTCGTCCTTAGGATCTTCATCCTTGGGATCCTCGTCCTTGGGTTCTTCGTCGTCCTTGGGCTCTTCGTCCTGATCGTCCTTTTCGATGATCTCCGAGGTCTCCCCCTTCATCGGCTTATCACCGGACTGGACGTACTCCTCGCCCTCCACGTACTCGTCGGCAACGGCCTCTTCTTCGTCATAACCGGTGGTCTTACAGCCGGCCAGCAGCGAAAGGGTCATCATCATAACCAATAAAATTGCAATCCATCTCTGCAGTTTCATCCTAAACTCTCCTTAAATTTCAATCTTTCAGTTCTACTTCGGCGTAAAGCCCCCGATGGTCGGAGACCCAGCCGTCAAAATGGTTTTCATTCAGCACCTTATAGGTCAGCGGAATCATCTTAGACGGGGTATAGAAAATATAATCCTTGATTGAATTATAGTAATAATCATCGGGACGGGTATTATAGCCGTTATTCGTATAAGAGGGGTCAAAGCCCAGATCCACGTTAATATCCTTATAGCGACCGCTCTCATTGAGGATCTTGCAGCACTCGCTCTCGGGGGGAACGTTGAAATCGCCGGTAAAGAAGGCGCCAAACTCGCTGAAGGCACCTTGCTCCGCCATCCGCTCCAGCACGATCTCCGCACTGCGTGCGGCGTAATGACCGCCATGGAGATGGCTATTGGCAAAGATAAACTCCTCCCCCGTCTCCTTCACTCTGAGCCGTACCCAGTTACAGATTCGGCAGTGCCGGGCATCCTCCATCTTGGAGGGCGTCTCGGGGGTATCGGAAAGCCAGAAATGACCCTCTCGACGCAGCTCGAATTTATCACGCTTCCAAAGGATAGGGGTTGCTTCATAGCTGTCCGGCGCGCGATAGAGATAGCGCATCTTATAATCCTGATACAGCCGATCCTCCAGTTGGTTGATCCATTTGCGGGACGCTTCCTGCAGACCGATCACATCCGGATCATACTTACGGATCACCGCCTCCAATCGCGGTGCGCGGTCAGCGATCATTCTGCCTTCTCCGTCACCGCAACACCGAATGTTATAATCCAGGATTTTCAGTTTCGATCCCATCGTTTTTTCCTCCTATGGTCTCTATAATAATAATATAAAAAAATGTTGCGACTGTCAATAAAATAAAGTCTCTCTTATAATATAATATAAAAGAGTCTAAATTACAATGTAAAATCAGCCACTTTTTTATGTAAAATCGGACACTTCTCTTGACAACAGCGTTTTTTGGAGATATACTAAATGTAAATTGAGAACAATTCTCAAATTGGAGGGAAACGAGATGGCAGGATACCAAACCAAGCCGCGGCGGCAATTACTGAGCTTTCTGGCGGAAAATCCTGATAAAAGCTATACGGCCGAGGAGCTGACCTCTGCCCTGGCGGAGCGGCACGGTGCGGATGCGCCGGGCAAAAGCACCGTCTATCGGCTGGTGGGCAAGCTTTTGCTGGAGGAGCAGATCAAGCGCTTTGACCGTGAGGACGGCCACCGCTCTTATTATCAGCTCATCGGCTGTTCCGGGCAGGATCATCTGCATCTCAAATGCACCGACTGCGGTCGGTTAATTCATATGAAAGAGACCGCCTCTGCCCGCCTGCGGAGAGAGATCCTGCAGGACAGCGGTTTCTCGGTAGACGAACACCAAACCGTCATTTTCGGACGGTGCAACGCTTGCAAGGAGTTAATGCTATGAAAAAAATCGTCAGTTTTTTATTGATCTTCGTTTTGCTCTTAGGGGTAGCCGGCTGTGGCGCTCCTGCGGAGAACAGCGATAAGCTGCAGGTCATCTGCACCGTCTTTCCCCAATACGACTGGGTACGGAATATCATCGGCGAGACCGACGGCATCAAGCTGACCCTCTTAATGGACAACGGTGCCGATCTGCATAACTATCAGCCCTCGGTGGCGGATCTCTCTGCCATTGCCGCCTGCGATCTTTTTATCTATACCGGCGGAGCCTCGGATGAATGGGTAGCGGATGCCCTGCTCAACTGCACCAACCCCTCCCGCAAGGTCATCGACCTGATGCAGACGATCGAGGAGCCCTTATGCGCCGACCACGACCACGACCACGGGGAGCATGAGCATCACGAAGGCGAGGAATACGACGAGCACATCTGGCTCTCCCTTAAAAATGCCGACTTGACGGTCAAAAAGATTGCTGAAATGCTGGGCGGCATCGACCCCCAAAATGCAGAGACCTATACTGCCAATGCAGACGCCTATCGGGCAAAGCTGACTCAATTGGACAAGGAATACCAAGAAACGGTAGACAATTCTACCATCAAAACGCTGGTCTTTGCCGACCGCTTCCCCTTTGCGTATCTTTTCCGGGATTACGGACTTCACCATCACGCCGCCTTTACCGGTTGCTCGGCAGAGACGGAGGCAAGTTTTGCCACCATCTCTTCGCTGGCGCAAAAGGTGGATGAGCTGAAGCTGCGTGCTGTAATGGTCATCGAGACCTCCGATCAGTCCATCGCCCGGACGGTGGTGCAAAATACCAAAACCAAGGATCAGCAGATCCTGGTCTTAGACTCCATGCAGTCGGTGACCCAAAAGCGCATCGATGACGGAGAAACCTATCTCGGTATTATGGAAAACAATTTGAAAATTCTTAAAAACGCTTTAGCAATGGAGATTTAATTATGGCTCAATTAACCTGCCGGGATCTGTCCCTCGGCTACGACGGAAAGACCGTCGCAGAGAACATCAATTTCGAGGTGTGTAAAGGAGATTACCTTTGCATTGTCGGAGAAAACGGATCGGGCAAAAGTACCCTGATCAAAACCCTTTTACATCTCAAAAAACCCATGGGCGGTACCATTTCCTTTGCGGACGGGCTGACCCAGCAAAAAATCGGCTATCTCCCCCAGCAGACGGTGGTACAGCGTGATTTCCCGGCATCGGTACGGGAGATCGTCCTTTCCGGCTGTCTTAATCGGGGCGGTATCCGCCCCTTTTATACCAAGGCGGAAAAGCAGCTTGCCGCCGAGACCATGGAAATGATGGGCATCACCCATCTTGCCGGTCGGTGCTATCGAGAGCTTTCCGGCGGTCAGCAACAGCGCGTCCTGCTGGCGCGCGCCCTTTGCGCCACCCGGGATATTTTGCTGCTGGACGAGCCGGTGGCAGGACTGGATCCCAAGGTCACCAAGGAGATGTACGAGCTGATCGCCCGGCTCAACCGTGAGGAGGGCATCACCGTCATCATGGTCTCCCACGACGTCAGCGCGGCGGTGCGCTATGCCAGCCATATCCTGCACGTCAGCCGTACCCCCTTATTCTTCGGTACGAAAGAAGATTATCTGCAAACACCGGTGGGCAAGGCCTTTGCTTCGATGGGAGGTGAGGAAGCATGACGTTCGCTAAAATTCTGACTTATTTTTCTTATCCCTTCGTGCAGTACGCACTGATCGTCGGTGTCCTCATCGCGCTTTGCTCCTCCCTTTTGGGGGTGACCTTAGTACTCAAGCGATTTTCCTTTATCGGCGACGGACTTTCCCACGTGGCATTCGGCGCCTTAGCCATCGCCATGGTGCTGAAGCTTACCAATAATATGCTCCTGGTCCTCCCCATCACCGTCCTGACCGCCATTTTACTGCTCCGCAACGGGCAGAATACTAAGATCAAGGGCGACGCCTCCCTTGCCATGCTCTCGGTGGGGGCGCTGGCGCTGGGCTATCTCATTATCAATAAATTTGCCAAGAGCGCCAATATCTCCGGCGACGTCTGCAGTACCCTTTTCGGCTCCACCTCCATTCTGACCTTAAAGCAGGCGGACGTCTGGCTTTGCGGCGGAATGTCCATCCTGGTCATCGTCCTCTTCCTTTTATTCTATCGGCAGATTTTTGCGGTGACCTTCGATGAAAGCTTCGCCTCCGCCACCGGCGTCAAGGCGGATCTCTATAACCTTTTGATCGCCGTCATCACCGCCATCGTCATCGTGGTGGCGATGAATTTAGTGGGCTCGCTCCTCATCTCGGCGCTGGTCATCTTCCCAGCACTCTCCGCCATGCGTGTCTTTAAAAACTTCAAGGCGGTCATCCTTTGCTCCGCCATTATCTCTACTCTGGCCGCCTTTATCGGCATCGTCCTCTCCATCCTGGTGGAGGGTACGCCGGTGGGCTCTGCCATCGTTACCGTCAATATCATTGTCTTTTTGATTTTCAGTCTGATTGGAAAATTGGGAGGTAAAAAAGCATGAAAAAAATACTCGCATTTTTGATGATCGCCCTCTGCCTGCTGACTGCCGTCGGATGCGGACAGGCAGAAGAGGTCAATCTCATTCCCGATGAGATCCTCAGCCCGGTGGCCATCTACTCCACCGCTATGAATATCTTCCAAAGTCCCAAGGACTACGTCGGCAAAGCCGTGCAGGCGGAGGGACAGGCCTACTACTCCACCGACAGCAGTACCGGCTACTATATCCGCATCAGCGATAGTACTGCCTGCTGCTTTGTGGATCTGGAGCTGCAACTGGCGGAAGGAATCGAATACCCGGCGGATCAATCCTATTTCCAGGTCTTTGGTAAGATCAGCTCCTATGATGCGGCAGACGGCAGAACCGTCGTCCGTATCGAAGGCGACCGGGTTCTCTATGAGGATGAACTCCGCGCCATGTATGGAGAAGAATGAAGAATTCCCTGCCCAAATGAATTGGGCGGAGTTAAAAAGAATAAATAAGAAATAATAAATAATAAAATTGGTTGAAAACCGCCCCGTGGGCGGTTTTCTTCATTTTTTATTCTTTATTCTCTATTATTTATTATTTTCGTTTACAAACTCCACACCTTATGCTATAATATAATTGAAAATTCTTGAAAGGAGTACATATATGTCTTTACCCATTATTACCATTGCACGTACCTTTGGCTCCGGCGGACGGATCATCGGAGAAAAGGTCGCAACCCTGCTGGGCATTCCTTTCTATGACCGGCACCTCATTCAGATCACCGCAGAAAAGAGCGGTTTCCACGCCGCCGTGGTGGAGCAGATGCAGCACCGTAAGCCTGCCAGCCTGCTCTATACCCTCTCCGGCTCCGGCATGGAGTTTCCTCTGCAGGATCAGGTCTTCTTTGCCCAATCCGAAGTTATTCGTGAGCTGGCAGAGCAGGGTCCCTGCGTCATCGTCGGCGGCTGCGCTGATAGCGTCTTAGAGCATAAGGCGAAGATCCTCAAAGTCTTTATCCACGCACCCCTGGAAGAGCGCGCCGAGCGCACCCGGGACGTCTATAAGACCGAGGCTAAGGACTATAAGGACTACGTCAAGAAGATGGACAAAAAGCGCAAGTCCTACTACGATTATTTTGCCCACCGTACCTGGGGCAAGGCGGAAAATTATCATCTCAGCCTGGACAGCTCCATCGGCTTAGACCTGGCGGCAGACATCATCATGCGCGCCGCCCGAGAAATGGCAGAAAAAGAATAAATAAGAAATAATAAATAATAAAAAATGTGGAAACCCGTCCCCTTATGGGGACGGGTTTCTTCCAATTTTATTCTTTATTCTCTATTCTTTATTATTTCATTTACCGTTTAGCGATCAAGCGGAGGTAGAATTCCACCGTCTTCTCAATGGTTTCGACGGGGATGCGCTCGTCGTTGCCGTGGATGGTGCCGCGCTCCTCCTTGGAAAGTGCCATAGCAGAGAAGCGATAGACCTTATCCGAGATGGGACCATAATGGCGCGAATCGCTGCAAGCCAGCATCAGATAGGGGGAAACCAAAGCGCCCGGCCAGGTGGCGGCGATGGCATCGCTCAGTTCTTCCCATTCGGGACAGGCGGTATCGGAGATAGGTGAAGGATCGCAGCCGTCCATGCAGGTGATCTCCACCTGGGGATCGTTCACCGTCTTACGGATATATTCCAGGGTGGACTCCACCGTCTCGCCGGGGATGATTCGCAGATTGGCGGTCATTCTGGCGTATGCCGGCATGACGTTCAAGCCCTTACTTCCCTGCATGGTGGTAAAGGCGCAGGAGGTACGCATCAAAGCGTTCAGCTC
>JAZNVY010000270.1:0-1749 GCA_045593105.1 Eubacteriales bacterium | reverse complement strand
TACACACTTTTCAATACACAAAAAGAGCCGAAAGAAAAATCCTTTCGGCTCTTTCTTTTATTCTTCTTCCTCAGTAGGAGGATCCAGTTTGATGATCGCTTCCAATACGCGTTTTTCATCCACCTTCGTGATGCTCACGTTAAATCTTTCATAATGGAATTCATCACCCTTTTTGGGGATGCCGCCAAGCTGCTCCACGATCCAGCCACTCAAGGTAGCCGCACCACTTTCAAGGTCAAGTTTCAATTCACGCTCAACCTTATTAAGCTCGGTATCGCCTTCGATCTTATAAGTAAGTTCGTCCTGTTCAATAATATCGGTAGGCGTCTCTTCCAACTCACCCACAAGTAACTCGATCAGATCATTGATCGTCACAATACCATCGGTTCCTCCGAATTCATCAATGACGACAGCGAAATGGTTTTTAGTCGTTTTCATCTGGCGGAACAAATCGTCCGTCTTCATTTGAGAGGAGGCCAGGAGCGGTTTCACCACCGCGTGTTCCATCGCCTCCCTCTTAGTCAGTTCCGGCAGACGGAAGAACTTACGAGAATCCAAAACCCCCACCACCTGGTCGGCGTTATCCTCGCAAATAGGATAAAAGGTATGAGGCTTTTCGATGATGGTCTTTTTCCACTCCTCCATCGAATCCTCTGCCCAGAGAGATACCAGCTCCGTACGGTGAGTCATTGCCTGACCGACAGTCAGATCATCAAACTCAAATACGTTTTGAATTAATTCATTTTCTTCTTCGTCGATGATACCCTTTTCCGTACCGGCATCGGCCATCATCAAAATATCTTCTTCGCTGACCTGCTCCTCGCTGGCATGAGGATCGATCCCCATCAGTCGCAAAACGCCGTTGGTACAAGCCGTCAGCAACATGACGAGCGGTGCAAAGATTTTCGAAATCAAACTAATAGATCCGGAAAGGCCCAGAGCCAACTGCTCCGTCTTTTGCATCGCAACACGCTTGGGAACCAGTTCACCACACACTAGCGTGACAAAAGACAGCAGCAACGTAATCGCAACAACAGCGATCACATCCAAAGTAGCTTCCGGAATTTTTACACCCAACTGAAGCAAGCCTTGCACGATGGGCTCAGAAAAATTATCAGCGGCAAATGCACTGCCCAAAAATCCGGACAAGGTGATCGCCACCTGAATCGTAGCAAGAAAACGGGCAGGATCGGCAATCAGCTTATTTAGCTTTTTAGCCTTTCTATTTCCCTCTTCTGCCATTTTAGCAACCTTGGTTTCATTGATGGACAATACGGCGATTTCTGCACAAGCAAAGATAGCGTTCAGCGCAATCAAAACAAGCTGCAGCAATATCGGGCCAACTATATCCATAGAGTAATAATTCCCCCATTCAAAATAATATTGGAATGAATTATAGCAAATTAATAATAAAATGTCAAGAAGATAATAAGAACAACCTGCAGAACCAGCATCACCGGCAAACCATAACGAAAACGGTTATGGAGGGTCTTATGATGAAAAAGTTTCATTCCGCAAAAGCCGCCCAAAGCGCCAAAGCAAAGAGCAGAAAGCAAAAGCTTACGCTCCGAAATGCGACGTTTCCCTTTGATCGCTTTTCTTTTATCGACGCCCATCATAAGAAAGACCCATAAATTCCAAGCCAATATTCCAATTGCCAAAATCTTCATCGACAGTCCCATGAATTCCCCTCATTATTTCTTGACAATAAATTATACTTATGATAAAATACAAAAGCATGAGGGCCAT
>JAZNVY010000269.1:0-15318 GCA_045593105.1 Eubacteriales bacterium | reverse complement strand
TTGGTTGAGAAGAACGGTGACTATTACGTTGAGTTCGCCGGTAACTCCCTGAAACTGCCCGAATCCAAGATTAATGATGAAGTTAAGGAAAAGGCTGGTCAGAAGGTTATTCTCGGTATCCGTCCTGAGCATGTTCATGATGAGGAAGAGTACCTGGCTAAGATGCCTGAGTATACCATTACTTGTAACGTCGAAGTTGCCGAGTTGATGGGTTCTGAGACTTATCTGTATCTGGAGATTGAGGGTAATAAGTTTACTGCTCGCGTTTCTCCCAAGTCCACCGCTGCTGCTGATGATGTCATCAAGGCTGCTTTGGATCTCTCCTATTGCCATCTCTTTGATGCCGAAACCGAGAGAACTTTGGTTAACTAATTGTATTTTTAAGCGCCTCGCTTTTGCGAGGCGCCTTTTCTTATCCATTTTGACGAAGGTTTTCGAACGTTAAATTCTATTTTATTTGCACCTTTTAACAACGAAAATGCTGTTAAAATGGTATTTTTTTACCTCGTTGTGCAATGTTAACAAATTATTTTAATAAAAACTGTTGAAATCGTTGCGAGTTTGTTGTAAAATAGTATCAGCATTATAGTCAAAATGTATAGGAGGATTTTTGTACATGTCCAATCGTTTTTTTCAGAGTGTTGTATACCAGTTAAAGGATAGTATCGATCGTACAGTCGGTGTTATTGATGAGAATGGTACGGTAATCTCTTGTAGCGATCTGATCAAGATCGGTGAGGTGCATGAAAATGTAATCTCATCTATTTCCGCTACCATGGAGAGCATCGTAGAGGATGGTTATACATATAAACCCCTTAATTCTCGTTCCGGGCTGGAGTATGTTGCGTTCGTTGAGGGAACTGATGAGTTGGCGGCAAAATATATCAATCTCATTACCATTACGTTGACTAATATTAAACAATATTATGATGAGAAATTTGATAAGAATAATTTCGTAAAGAGTGTGATCCTGGATAATATTTTGCCGGGTGATATCTTTATCAAAGCAAAAGAACTTCGCTTTGAATCCGAGGCGTTTCGTGTTGCAATTTTGATTCGTCTCTCGGATAAGAGCGATGTATCTGCTTATGACATTCTTCAGGGACTTTTCCCTGATCGGCAGAAAGACTTTATTATTAATATCAATGAAACTGATCTTGTTCTCGTTAAGGAAGTGAAGAGCTTCAACGATAATAAAGATCTGGAAAAATTGGCTAAGAGTATTATTGATATCGTCAGCAGTGAGCTTTATATTAAGGCTTACGTCGGTATTGGTACGATCGTTGATAATATTCGTGATCTGCCGCGCTCTTTCAATGAGGCGCAGATTGCTTTGGAAGTTGGCAAGGTGTTTGATACCGAGAAATTCATCATGACCTATGATAATCTCGGGATTGGCCGTTTGATTTATCAATTGCCCACCACTCTTTGCGAGATGTTCCTCTCTGAAGTGTTCAAGAAGGGGTCTATTGAATCTCTTGATTACGAAACGCTCTTTACAATCCAAAAATTCTTTGAGAAT
This sequence comes from Eubacteriales bacterium, assembly GCA_045593105.1. Lineage (GTDB taxonomy): Bacteria > Bacillota > Clostridia > Oscillospirales > QAKW01 > QAKW01. The sequence continues at coordinate 13,796 of JAZNVY010000269.1, read as the reverse complement.
AACCTGAACGTTTCAGAAACCTCCAGAAAACTGTTTGTTCACAGAAACACTTTGGTCTACAGATTGGAAAAAATTCGCAAGCTGACCGGTTTGGATCTCAGAAGATTTGATCATGCAATCGTCTTTAAGGTTGCTTTGATGGTTAAGCGTTATCTGACTTCCAATCCCACTAAATTTTAATTAGGAGTTACCATGATCTTATTTGATGATGTTTATAAGAGTTATCCCAATGGGACCAATGCGTTGAATGGCGCTTCCTTTAAGATCGAAGACGGTGAATTCGTTTTTGTCATTGGTCCCAGCGGCGCCGGAAAAAGTACGGTCATTAAATTATTGATGCATGAAGAAGTCCCTACCGGCGGTATTGTCCGAGTGGGAGACTTTGATATTAAAAAAATGCGGAATTCCAAGGTGCCGATGCTGCGTCGCAGTATGGGTGTTGTCTTTCAGGATTTCCGTCTGATCGATACGCTTACCGTTTATGATAACGTTGCTTTTGCTATGCGTGCAGTCGGTTGCTCTCAGCGTACGATTCGCCGGCGCGTGCCCTATGTTTTGGGCGTTGTTGACCTGGGGCATAAGGCCAAAAACTACCCGCCCGAACTTTCCGGTGGTGAGCAACAGCGTGTTGCAATGGCTCGCGCTTTGGTGAATAATCCGCGCCTTATTATTGCGGATGAGCCGACCGGTAACGTAGATCCCGAAATGGCACGCGAAATTATGGAACTTTTAAACCAGATTAATCAGAATGGTACGACGGTTATTGTGGTGACCCATGACAATACCCTTGTTAATGAGTTCAATAAGCGTGTGATTCATATTGAAAAAGGCCGTGTGATCAGCGATCAGGTTGGCGGCTATTATGCGGATGAAGAATAAGGGGGTGGAGTATGTATTTTTTGCAATCGGCTTTTAAAAGCATTCGAAAAAATTATCTGATGACGTTTGCATCGGTTTGCGTTTTAATGGCGTGCATGCTGATTATCGGCTCCGCTTATCTTTGCTCCGCAAATATTGCAGCTTTTATGGATTCTTTGGGAGAGAAAAATGAGATCGTCGCTTATATTGACGATGAGGTAGAAGAGAGTCGTTATTCTTCACTACAGGATGAAATTGAAGAAATTGAATTTGTGGAGTCCGTGAAGTTTGTTACCAAGGATGAGGCTCTACAAGAGTATCAAGAACAATTCGATGAGGATAGCAGTTATTTATCCTGGTTTTACGGTGAGGAAAATCCCCTTAGAAATGAACTGCGGATCACGGTGAATGAGAAGCATCTTGATGAGTTTGAGGGTGTTTCTATGCAAATTTCGTCTATGGATGAAATTGCGAATATCTCCGACTCTCAGGAAGTGGTTAATGTGTTGATCTCTTTGAAAAAAGTGATGGACATTCTCAGCTTCTGGATTATGATTATTCTGGCTTTGGTTTCATGGTTTATCGTTTCAAACACGATTAAGCTTGCCATGCATAACCGCCGACATGAGATTAACATTATGAAGTACGTTGGTGCGACCAATGCCTTTATCCGCACGCCGTTTATTCTGGAGGGTATTATAATTGGAATTTGCGCGGCGGCCATTTCTTTTGCGGCGCAATGGATCATCTATGTTTATTTATTGCAGCCCTTAGTGGCGGAACTTAATTTTATTACCACCGTTCCTTTTGCTGAACTTACGCCGATGATTGCAATCTATTTTGGCGGTATTGGTTTGCTGGTCGGTTTGGTCGGTAGTGCTTTTTCGATTAATAAGTATTTGAAGGTTTAAGGTGAATTTATGAGAAAATGGCGATCTATCGTAGCGTTGGGCATTGTAATTGTACTGGTTATCAGTATGCTTACTACCATCGTTTTCAGTTTAAAAACTTATGCTGATACCAGTGTTTCTGATATGCAAAGTGAATTGGACGATATTACGGCAAAAAAAGAAAAATTAGAAAAAGAATTAGAGTCTATAGCCGGTAAAAAAGATGCCGTCTTAGAGCAGAAGGCTCTTGTTGATCAGCAGATCAATGAATTGAATGAAGAAGCTAATCTTCTGGAGTCAGTTGTCGATAATCTTAAGGATGAACTGAAAGTGAGCGAGAAGCGCTTAGAGGAAGCCGAGGACTCTCTGGAGGAGAATACGGAGCACGCTAAGAAAAGAATTCGTGCGATGTACGAACTGGGAGATACCTCTTATTTGAGCATCATTTTGAGTTCTGCTTCCTTGCATGATTTCATCACAAGGGTTGAATTGGTAAAGCAGATGGCGGCATATGATCGTCAGGTGATCGATGCCCTGACGGCGACAAAGAACACTATTGAAGAAGAAACCAAGGCAATCGAATTGAAAAAAGAAAAACAGCAAAATGCTTTGAATTCCTTAGAAAACAACGTAAGTTCTTTAAAGAAAAAGCAGTCTCAAAGCGATTCTTTGATCGAAAGCTTTAATAAAAAAACAGAAGCAAACCTGGCGGCAATTGAAAAAGCCGAAGCTGCTGAGAAGGAATTGCAGGCGGAGATTCGCGCGGCATTAGCCAATAGCTCCAACGAGACCTTTGTGGGCGGGGCATATCAATGGCCGGTTAGCGGTTATTATTCCATTACGGATAAGTTTGGTATGCGCACCCATCCGACCACGGGCGTCTATAAAATGCATACCGGTGTGGATATTGCGGGTAGCGGTATTCGTAATAAGCCGATACTCGCGGCCAATAGCGGTACAGTATTGAAAGCAGGCTGGCATACGGCTTACGGCAATTACGTTGTCATTGATCATGGCGGCGGATGCAGTACTTTATATGGTCATGCCAATCGGCTCAATGTAAGTGCCGGACAAAAGGTAACACGCGGCGATGTCATTGCATATGTGGGTTCAACAGGCTATTCTACAGGTCCACATCTTCATTTTGAGATTTATGAAAATGGGGAATATAAGAATCCGCTTTCATTTTTTAACTATAATTTTAATTTCTTATAATAGGCAGGTGCGTTTATGAAAAGAAAGATTGAACTGGGAACGGTAATATTCTTTATCGTTGCCACAATCATGGTTTCTTGTATCGCAACGTATATGTACATGGCGCACATGGTCGAGCGGACAACCGGAAAAAGCGAAATGTTTGAGAAACTTACGCGTGTCTATCAGGTCATTAACAACCGATACGTAGGCGAGTTTGACGAAGATGAGGCGATGGATTCTCTCTTGAGCGGCTATATGGACGGAATCGATCGGTACGGCGTATATCTAAACAAGACCAGTTATTTGGAATTTAAGAATTCTGCTGAAGGAAAAGCCTCTGGAATTGGTGTGAATGTGAAATATGTCGCGTCCACCGGTTATTTGAAGATTACACGCGTCCGTTCCGGTTCTCCCTGCTATGATGCAGGAATATTGGCCGGCGACGTGATCGTGAAGATCAATGGCGATGATGTTTCAGCCATGAGCTATACCGATGCAACAAATCGCTTGCAAGCGGAACCCGGAACTGCGATCAAGCTGACCCTTTTGCGTGGTGATCAGACCTTGAATTTGACCGTTTCAGTACAGGTCTATACCGAGGATACTGTGACTTATCGGTTGATGGTATCCGGCGTCGGTTATGTGGCAATCAGCGATTTTGATTCCAATACAACGGAAGATTTTAAAAATACAATTGAGGAACTTAAAAGCAAAGGGGCGTCAAAGTTTATTTTTGACGTTCGTAACAATACCGGTGGTTCCTTGACCTCTGTTACCGAGATATTGGACTATTTGTTGCCGGAGGGTACCCTCTGTACGGTTAAAGACAAAAATGGCGACGTAACGGAGTATTCTTCGGATGAGAATTTTCTGAATGCTCCGATGGTAGTTTTGATCAACGGCAGTACCTATAGTGGCGGCGAGCTTTTTGCTGCTGCGATACGCGATTTTGGTCGTGGTACACTTATTGGCGTAAAAACCTACGGAAAAGGAATGGCGCAGGAAATCATTCCTCTTGGCGATGATACGGCATTATATCTTTCCACAAACCTTTATTATCCACCCAATGGTGTGAACTTTGACGGAGTCGGCGTGGCACCTCACGAAGAGGTTGCATTGACTGCTGATAAAGAGGAGCGGTTTTATGAGTTGACCTTCGAAGAAGATGATCAACTGCAAGCCGCAATGGCCAAATTACAAAGCTAAAGGATAAGCCTTGGAGCAACGCTCCAAGGCTTTTTCATTGCATATCTTTAAGTCGCTCAGCGGCGCTTTTTAGGAGATCCAGCTCGCTTTCGTCGAGGTCAAAGTCCAAGATCTCTTCGACGCCGTTACGTCCGAGAATAGCCGGTAAACTCATATAAATGCCATGCAGACCGTAATGACCATCGACTAAAACCGAAATAGGCAGAATGGAATGCTGGTCTTTAACAATGCACTCTACGATTCGACCGACGGCTTTAGCAATACCGTAATAGGTGGCGCCTTTTCCGTCAATAATGCGGTAGGCACTATTGACGACCTGCTCTTTTACAGATGCTTTCAATTCTTTAAAATCGGATTTTTTTCGTAGCTTGCAAAAATCATCTAAGTCAATACCGGAAATATTAGCACTGCTCCAGACTGGAAATTCGCTGTCGCCGTGTTCGCCGATCATAAAAGCATGAACGTTACGAATATCGACCGATAAACGCTCTCCAAGCAAATATTTCAGCCTCGCCGTGTCCAACACCGTTCCGGAACCGATAACGCGTTCCGGTGGAAATCCAGAGGCTTCGAATACCATGTGTGTCAAAACATCGACTGGATTTGATACTACGATAACGATACACTCTTTATTATAGCGTAGCAATTGTTGTACGATACCGTTCATAATTAATCGGTTGCGCCCTAAAAGTTCGGGTCTGGTTTCACCGGGTTTTTGGTTGGCACCGGCGGCTATGATAATGATTCCACATTCACTGAGGTCTTTATATTCTCCTTGGTAGATCTGCATAGGTCCGGAAAAGGGAAGTCCGTGGCTGAGATCCATGGCCTCTCCTTCGGCGCGTTTCCTGTCAATATCCAATAGGATCATTTCGGAAAAGAGTCCGGAACCTGCAAATTCATAGGCGATGGTGGCACCGACGTTTCCGCAACCGATGATGCCGATTTTCTTCATGTTCATCGTCGTTCTCCATCAAAGAAAAACAGCGCTTCCGGGATAATAACTATGCACGCCAATCAAAGATTCAATACCCATCAATCGATTATATTTCGTAACGCGTTCACTTCTTGCCGGAGCACCGGTCTTAATTTGTCCTGCATTGACCGCAACTGCCAGATCCGCAATAAAAGGATCGGCCGTTTCACCGCTACGGTGCGAAATAATCGTTTTATAACCGTTATTTTTGGCCATCCGAATCGTTTCTAGCGTTTCACTTAAAGTGCCGATCTGGTTTAATTTAATCAATATAGCGTTGCCGCTATTCAGAGAAATACCTTTTTGTAATCTCGAACTATTGGTTACAAAGAGGTCGTCGCCCACGATCTGAATACCGGTGCGCTTTTTTATTTCGGCAAAGCCTTTAAAATCATCATCACCCAGAGGGTCTTCCAGCGAGATAATAGGATACTTTCTTACAAGCGTTTCAAAATAATCGATCAGTTCTTCCGTTTGATACTCTTTACCGGTTTTGGGTTGTTTATATCCGGTTGCTGTTTTCCATTCGCTGGCGGCCGCGTCTAAGGCGATGGCGATATCGCGCTCCGGTTCAAAGCCTGCACGTTCAATGGCGCGAATTAAGAGCTGTAGGGCTTGCTCGTCATTCTCTAAGTTTGGAGCAAAGCCGCCTTCGTCGCCTACCGTGGTGTTTAATCCGGCTTCCTTTAGGATATGACCCAGGCTATGATAGACTCGTGTACTTAATTCCATTGCTTTGATGAACGTCGGGGCACCGATGGGGACGATCATGAATTCTTGAATCTCCACATTGTTATTGGCGTGTGCACCGCCGTTCAAAACATTCAGCATCGGAACGGGCATAGTCATGGCTGCGGCGCCGCCAAGATACCGGAATAATGGCATACCGCAAGCTACAGATGCTGTTCTTGCCGCAGCTAACGAGACGGCAAGTATGGCATTTGCCCCAAGATTGGACTTATTTTCAGTACCATCCAACTCAATCATTTTACGATCGATTCTTGTTTGATCAAAAATATCAAACCCGACGAGAGCGTCGTTGATTTTATAATTAATATTTGCTACGGCGTTATAAACGCTTTTTCCATTATAGATATCTGCTTCGTCTCGTAATTCTACGGCTTCGTATTGCCCGGTAGATGCACCGCTGGGAACGGCGGCAGATGCGGTAACTCCATTGTTTAGCAAAACCTGCGCCTCGACCGTCGGATTACCTCTGGAATCAAGTATTTGCCGGGCAAAAATTTGCCGTATTGTCATATTGCTCATAAAAGAACCTCCTTCGTTTTTATTAGTATAACCACTTGGGGCTTTTCCATTAATTTTTTAATAGTTGGTCTATTTACATGGTGTTGTCCATAAAATGAAAGCAAAGGGAGGGACAACTATCGATGAAAAATCAGGATCGTTTAAAAGGAATAAATGAAATTTTTCCCTATATTAAAAAGGAATGGGTCGAACTGATAAGAAAACAGCCTAAAGAACTTTTAAGGCAGGTCACGGAGCTTCGATTTAGAGCAGGGAAGGGTTGCTCGCTATCCTGCGGCAGCGGAAATTATATCGTAGAAGACATCAGCGTTACGACGGAGGATATATCGGAAATGCTGAATCAAATATTTCGAGGTGCTGCTTATCAATATGAAAACCAAATGGGGAACGGTTATATTCCGCTTCCGGGCGGACATCGCGTGGGAATTTGCGGAACCTATGTAGAGGATCAATCCGGCGCTGTTCGTATTCGGGATCTTTCTTCATTGAATTTTAGAATTTGCAGAGAAATTCGCGGTATTGCAGATGATCTTCTGCCAAAATTACTATGCAATGGAAAATTTTGCTCAACTTTAATTGTTTCAGAACCGTGCGGTGGAAAAACAACGCTTTTGACCGATCTGGTGCGCGCACTTTCAGATCAAGGTTTCCGCTCCGCCGTTATAGACGAGCGAGGTGAAATTGCTGCGAGTTTCAATGGTTTGGCGCAAAAGGAACTGGGGGCGTTGGCGGATGTTTTAGACGGATATCCGAAGCCATATGGCATGATGATCGCACTTCGTACGCTTTCTCCGCAAGTTTTGGTCTGCGATGAAATTGGTACCGATGAAGAAGCGGAGCAAATGCTGGAAGCTATGAATGCCGGTGTTCCGGTATTGGTTACGGCTCATGCGAGTGATGAGGAAGAATTGTTTAACCGTCCTCAGTTCAAACGATTGGTGGATGCCGGAGCGATTTCCAAAGTCGTACTGATGAAGGGAGCTAAAACTCCAGGTAAAATTCGAAAGGTCATGACGGTGAATCATTATGATGATGAAGAATTTTGGAGCAGTACTGATTGTTAGCGGCGGATATTTTCTTGGTTGGGTGAGGGTGCGTCAGTGGAGACAGCGTCTCATGCTTCTGGAAAAGATTTTTTCTTTAATGAGTTCGTTTTCTGCTGACTTAAAGCAATATCGTCGCACATTGGAAGAAAGTTTAGATAATGATGATACAATAACTGAGATCATACTTTCCGGAGGAGCACACAAATCCCTTTTAAAGGAAGATCAAGCCTTGATCAAGGCTCTCATAGAACAATTGAAAAAAAGTTCATACCGGGAATCTATAACTCTTGTTGATGATTTTCTGAATACGCTTGAAAAAATAATCAAAGAATTGCGGGAGGAAACTGCATCTCAAGGAAAAGCGCTTCCAATTGTTACCGGCGCTATCGGCTTTTTGATTGCAGTTCTTTTATATTGATATGGAAGTGGAATTGATCTTTAAAATTGCGGTAGTCGGAATTGTGGTGGCCGTAGTAAATATGGTGTTGAGTAAACTGGGACGTGATGAATATGCGACACTGACAACGCTTGCCGGTATTATTATTGTATTGGTGGTGTTGTTAGGGGAGATTAGCGAACTGTTTTCTACCATAAGCTCGGTATTCGAATTGACATGAGCATTTTTCAATTATTGGCGGCGGTTATTGCCGGTCTTTTACTCTACCTTTTGCTGAAAGGCTTTAATGAACGTTTTGCAATTTTTGCATCCGTAGCCGGTGCAATTATGATCATATTTTATGTTTCCACAAAACTCACTTCCGTATTCACTTTTGTACAGCATTTGGCGGAGCAGGCCGGTGTTCAAAACGATTATTTTAAAGTGGTACTTAAAGGATTGGCTGTTTGTTATCTGGGAGAGTTTACCGCGAGCGCCTGCAAGGATTGCGGGCAGAGCGGGTGGTGCGATAAGGTTGAATTGGCATGCAGGTGCACACTTCTGGTATTATCCATTCCGCTTTTTGAGGATTTTCTACAGGTGATTGTAGGGTTGTTGGAATGAAAAAGATGTTGATTATATATATGCTTTTGTTTGGAACGATACTTTTTTCTATACCGATACAGGCAGAGGCAAACTATGCAGATGATTTTCGTTACGCAGTTCAGCCGGAGGATTCACTTCTTTCGGAAGATACAAATCTTAATGATCCAAACACGCTTGAGGATGATCTGAGTTTTAGCAACTTTTTGGATTTTTTTCTGGATCAGATTAAAAAAACTTTTGGGGAAGCGTTAGAGACATTGGTCAAGGGGATTTCGTTGGTTTTGCTTTCGGTGGTGATTAATCGGTGCAGCAGTAACATTCAAAACCAAAATATGCAGATGCTATTTTCTTTTATGGTGTCGCTTTCCATTGCTCTTTTATGTGAAAGAAGCCTCCGTTCCGGGGCAACGGCTCTGCAAAAAGGGATTGAGGATATGGGTGTATTTACGGCCGCTTGTATCCCATCGTTTACGGTGGTAATGATCGCTGGAGGTGAGGCCGGCGGTGCATCGGTATTTTCTGCCGCAATGGTATTGCTTGGAGAGATTGGAACCTTGGTGTCGAAGAGTTTGCTGTTGCCATTGACGGATGTATATCTTGCTATAGGAATTTGTTCTGCAGTTAGTGATGAGTATAATTTTGCTGCGATCGGTAAAAATATCCGTCGATTTTTGATCTGGGCGATAGGACTTTTGGTTATTGGTTTTCGCATGATTTTAAAGTTACAAACAGGAGCCGCCGCATCCGGAGATCAATTGGCAAAAAAGTACATTCGGTCTGCAGTAGGCGGCTTTATTCCAATGGTGGGAAACACCTTATCTCAGGGTGTGGACGGACTTTTTACGGTTGCCATCGGTGTAAAGACATCTTTTGCGATCGCAGGGGTTTTGATCACTCTATCGCTGTTGCTTCCGGCATTAATTCCAATTGGGATCAATGGGGTGATCTGGAGCTTTTGCAGATGGATTGCTGATTTTATGAATGACTCGACTGTTCGCTCTATCGCGGATGTTTTGGCCAATAGTTTCTTTTTAATGCTGGCGCTTGGCGGAAGTGTGGCACTGATGGGGCTATTTTCATTCTTTGGACTGATTACGCAGGTGAGTTAAAATGAGTGATGTTAAAGGTATTGGGTTGATAATATGCATATTAATGGTTTTGATGGCATATTTAAAGCAGGTAATACCGCGTGGTAAAATGACGAACCTAATGAAAGCGATAATTTCTGTTTTTATCCTCTTATCGTTTATAAACGGCGTGAAAAATTTCAATTTTAAATCCATTCAGAATATACTGGATCGTACATATACAAATAATGAAGAAGTGTGGAGCAAGGCGGCTGATTTGATTGGAAGTGGCTTAGAAAAAGAGTTTCAAAGCTTTTTGAATAATGAAAAGATCGAAGCGGAGGTGAATAACGTGATGGTGGATGGAAAAGGAGATTCATTTGAGGTAAGGAAGGTGCTCCTATCCGGGCGTGATGCCGAGACGGCACGTAATCTGCTTGCAGGGCGCTACCAGATTGGATTGGCATATTTTGAGGTGCAAAATGAATGATTTTATTAAAAAATACTCTCCGGATATTAAGCGCTATTGGTTTATACCCGCTTTGATATTATTGGGTGTTTTGATGATGATACGTCAATACGATCAACCGGAGGTATTGGCAGTATCCTCATCTTTAGAAGATCAGCCGTATATCAGTCAAACCGAAAAACAGATCCAAGAGATGTTAAAGGGGATTTCCGGAGCAGGAGATTGTCATGTAACAATTACGCTGTCGTCCGGCGGTAAAAAGGAATACGTGCGAGAAGAAGGAAGTGTGCTGGTAATTACAGATAAGGATGGAAATCAGTCTGCGGTTGTGGCACGTGAAAATACGCCGGAGATCGCCGGGGTTACAGTTGCGAGTAAAGGTGCCGGAAGTTTGACGGTTCGAAATGATATTATCGAATCGATCAGTACTGTTCTTGGGATTGGTACGAATAAAATTTGCGTGGTGAATATAAGTGGGTGAGTATATGAAAATTAATAAAAGACAAATTGTATTTTTATCATTGGCATTGGTGGTTTGCATTGCAGTTTACCTAAATTGGCGTTTTCTTAATAATGTTGATATGGATGAAAGTATGGTGCCGGTCGAAAATGGCGCGGTTCAAGAAAACGTTGAGGAGGGGAAAACCTTAGGTCAGGCTCAGTTGGTTGAAACGGTGGCAAAGGATGTGACGGCATATTTTACGGAGTGCAGAATGAATAAGCAGCAGACAAGAGATGAGGCATTAGAATTGCTTAAGTCCGTCGCAGATAGTGAAGATTCGACGACTGAAACCAAGGAAAAAGCCAATAATGACATGATTGCGATGGCCAAAACAACTGATGTGGAGGGAACCATCGAAAGTCTTGTAAAGGCAAAAGGCTTTACGGATTGTATGGTTTATATTAGCGACGAGGCTGTGAACGTTGTAGTGGCATCGTCGGGACTTTCCTCGGAGCAAGCGGCACAGATCAATGAAATCGTCATTTCGGAGTCGGGGCATGATGCCGCGGCAATCAAAATTGTGGAGATCAAAACGGAGTGATAATGGCTACACCTTTGGAATAAAATAAAAAACTTGCAATTAGCATAGTCTATGTGATATAATAATCACATAAAGTTATTTCAAAGGAGAGATAATCATGGATATTTCCAATGAATTGGGAACTGTTGAAATTTCCGAAGAGGTACTCTGTACGATTGCAAGCGTTGCCGCGAACGAAGTAGAAGGTGTTGCCGGTCTTGCTGCGTCCTTGGGCGGTAATCTCAAGGATTTGCTTACCAAGAAATATGCCGGCAAGGGAATCAGTGTCGAAATGGCCGATGATGGCCTTACGATTACTGCAAGCATTGTCGTTAAATACAAGTGTAATGTTCAGGATGTGGCTGTTAAGGTGCAGGATGCGATCCTTTCCGCCGTCCAGGATATGACGAATTATGAAGTCGCAGCTGTTAATGTGAATGTTGTGAACGTTCAGATTGTAGATGAGGCAAAATAAAAGATTACCCCCGAAGCCAAAGCTTCGGGGGCGATTTTTTTAAAAAATAGAGGCTCCCATTTGGGAGCCTCTTGAATTATTTGGATTTTTTGAATGCACACCAAATGCTGGGGGCAAGCAGAGTAGAAGAGTAGCAACCGGAGATGATACCGACCATCATGGGAAGGGCAAAGTTGACGATGGAATCAAGACCTTTGATTGCACCAAAGATCAGAACCAAAACCAGAGCAGCAATAGACATCAATGAGGTATTGAACGTACGGGTTAAAGATTGATTGATACTCTTATTGACTAAAACATCCAGCGGAAGCTTATTGCCGGAAAGGCGTTTGTTTTCGCGGATACGGTCAAAGATGACCAAGGTGTCGTTGACGGAGTAACCAAGAATTGTCAAGACAACGGCAATAAAACCATCGTTGATGGGAATACCGAAGAGGACGAACACAAAGAATACCAAAGCTAAGTCGTGCAACAGTGCGATCAGAGCAGTCAACGCGGCGGTAAAACCGGAAACCACCGAGAAACGCAGGGTAACGTAGATGATGATGAACAACGCAGCAAGACCGATTGCAATCAGTCCGCGAACCAGGAAGCGACGGCCAATGGCAGGCTCTACGTTAGTGGTGGAGCCTTGCTCCATTTTGCTATCTGCATATTTCTTATTCAACGCTTCATAGAGCTTGTCTTGCTCGTCAGTGGTCAGACTTTCAGTGCCGGCCAGGCTGATGACCAGGGATTGATCATCGCTCTGATAACCGGTGGCGGTTTGAACAGTAGAATCGCGACCCAAGGTCTCTTTTACTAATTTTTCGACTTCAGCGGTGTTAATGGTGTCACCGGTGTAGCTATAGGTGAGTTTTGCACCGCCGCTGAAGGTGATATCCATCTTAACACCGCGTACAAAGATGCCTACAATGCCGACAACGATCAAAGCCAGAGAGATAATGTAGTAGATTTTTCTTTTAGCGTAAAAATTAATCATGATTACTTTACCTCCTTTGCTTTTTTATAACCATAGAACTTGGGGTTACTGCATGCTTTGTAGCAGGAAAGGGACTGGAGCATCAGCTTGCTGGAGATGATGGATAAACCAAAGTTGAGGAAAATACCGATCAGCAGGGTATATGCAAAGGAAAGCATAGAGCCGGTGCCGAAGAACATCAGCAAAAGACCAACTGCTGCGGTGGTAACGTTACAGTCAAGTACGGCGGAGAATGCACGGTTATAGCCGGCAGAGATCGCGCCCTTTAAGGTCTTGCCTGCATTGATCTCTTCTTTAATTCGCTCGGCAATGATGATGTTGGAGTCAACGCCCATACCGATAGAAAGAATGATACCTGCAATACCGGGCAGGGTCAAGGTCAGACCCATCAGATGGAAGATCAGAAGCTGTCCGGCGGTCTGCAGAAGCAAGGTGATGGAAGCCACAACGCCAGGTAGACGATAGTAGATGCTCATAAAGAGGATGATGATGCAGAGTGCGATCATACCGGCCAGCAGCATGACGTTTAGCGCATGAGCACCCATGGTAGCACTTACTGCGGAGTAGTTGGTGGACTCCATGGTGAAGGGGAGGGCACCGGAGTTGATCTTAGAGGCCAGATCTCTGGTCTCGGCGGCGGTGAAGTTACCACTGATGTAGCCGGAGCCTTCGGTGATGGCGGATTCGATGGTGGCGACACTGATCAAGGTATCGTCCATCATAATGCCGATCAAATCACCGACGTGCTCGGAAGTCGTTTCACCAAAGATCTTTTTACCTTCAGAGTCAAATTCAAGGTTCACAATGTATTCGCCTTGCAGATAACCTGCTTCGGCTTTTGCTACGCGTGCACCGTCCATGAACTTTTCTTCAATTGTATAATCGGCATGACCGCCTTCATACTCGAATTCAACTGCACCCTCAGTGCCATGCTCCGCTTCTTCTACGATTGCAAAGGTGAGCTGAGCAGTTTCGCCTAATTCTTCAATGGCGGCGACGGGGTCAAAGTCCTTCTCGTTTGCTTGCCAGGGGAATTCAACCAGAACCGAATGATTTTCTTTATCGATGGTAACGGTACGGTCCAAAATATTATTTCCATCCAACCGAAGCTCGATAATAGCTTTTGCCGATTCCAATTGATCGTCGGTAGGGACGATTGCTTCGTCTGCCGATTGGAAAGTGGCACTCACGCCACCTTTAATGTCGATGCCAAAACGCATATAGCTGTTACGCTCGGTATAAATACCAAAGGCGGTATAAGCTACGATTGCGAGGATGACAAGAGCGACAATAAAGAAGGATACTTTCTGCCAAATGCTGGCCTTTCTTTGTCTCATTGTTTACCTCCTTTTCGACA
>JAZNVY010000268.1:0-2323 GCA_045593105.1 Eubacteriales bacterium | reverse complement strand
AAATACGATCCTCGCGACCAGCACCAAATTTAACCGGTGTTTCGAAAAATGTGACACCGCCTTCAATCATAGTGCCGGGCGTATGTAACGCACCTTTGGAAAGATACAATTGAATATAGGAGGAATCGTAGAATGTAACATTCTTTCCGTCAAAGTCAGATAACCGCACCGTATATCGGCAAAGATTGCCTGCCGCATTTTCTCCAACATCTACAATTTCACCGGCGATTTTTACCTTGCTCCCAACCAAACCATTTTGAATTGTGTTTAATCTATAATCAGTCCAGCTATAGTAAGCAAACGAAAGAATAAATGCAATTAAGCAAGGAATGGCCAGTTTCTTCCAAGAATAACGAAAAAAGATCGCAGGGATGAGCGTCAATAAAATTATTAATGCTGCAATTGCAAGTACTTTAAAGGACAGTACCGTGCATAGAAAAAGCGTCACCACAAAAGTGGTCAACGTCCACATTAAATAACGTTTTGACAAATCGCTCGCCCCCTATTGCTCATTATACGACAAAAGCAGACAAATGTCAAAAAAATAATACCGGAGAGTCAGGAGACTCTCCGGTATTATAAATCACTTGGGATCCGGCTTTTCTTTCCGCTCTGCCGAAAAATTGCGTGCAATTTCTTCCAATTCGTTTCTGGTACTAAAATTGACACCGGACTGAAGAATATCTTCCCGGAGCCACTTCGGCAAAGTGTCAAAAAACGCTTGTGCTTCACTATTCATTTGGCTCACCTCATGGATAAGTATCTCTATATTTTAAAGGATTATACAGATCAATCCGGCACTTCCCTCATTAATAATCCTGGAAAGTGTTTCCTGAAGCTTAAACCGCGCATCATCCGGCATTCTGGACAATTTATTATGTAAACCTTCGTTCACAAGATCATGCACAGACTTGCCAAAAATATTTGATTCCCAAATCTTAGAAGGATCTTCCTCAAAATCTCTTAGCAGATAATCAATCAATTCCTCCGACTGCTTTTCGCTACCCACAATAGGAGAAATTTCGGTACGGATATTCGCCTGTATGATATGATAAGAAGGCGCTTCCGCCGAGAGTTTTACTCCAAACCGACCGCCTTGCTTGAACACCTGGGGTTCACTTAAATGCATCTCTTCCATAGTAGGAAAGATAATTCCGTATCCCTTGGATTGCGCTTCTGCAAAGGCATCCTTCATCTTTTCGTATTCTCTGGTAGCGCTCGAAAGTTCCTTGATCATTGCCACCAGATCTCCGTCATTTTCGATCCGTACCCCTGCGGCTTCACTAATGATATTATAATAAAGCTCCGGCTTCAGTTCAACCTTAAGATCTGCACTTCCCTCGCCCAAATCGACGCTCTCGATCTCGCAACGCGAAAGACGTTCTTCCTTTCCAAGATCAAGTGCCATTTTCTTGACACTGCGTACACGATCAATGCTTTTAGCATTTTCCAAAAGACTGGAGTATACCTCGCGCTTCAACCAATGATCCTTTTCAAGACCGCCCACCCAAGTGGGTAAATGCACCATGATTTCTTTGATGGGAAACTCCAATAAAACGTTCTGAATGATTGAAATGATTTTGTCCCGATCCAGTTCCAGGCAATTTACAGTCATAACAGGCACATCATACTCATGAATCAAACGCTCTTTTAGTTCTTGTGCACTGTCGCTTTCCGGGAACATCGTATTGATCAGAACTGCAAAAGGTTTATCGATCGCTTTCAGTTCACGGATAATTCGTTGCTCTGCTTCGACATAATCGTCCCGGGAGATCTCGCCGATACTACCATCTGTTGTAATAACCAGACCAATGGTTGAGTGTTCGCAGATCACCTTCCGCGTCCCCATCTCAGCAGCTTGCTGAAACTCCATTTTCTCATCACTCCACGGCGTTTCAACCATGCGCGCCTCGCCGTTTTCAGTCTGTCCCATTGCACCATCGACCACATAACCCACGCAATCAATTAATCTGACGTTAAATCTTGTTTGATCCTCCATCACAATTTCCGCCGCTTCATCGGGAATGAACTTCGGCTCAGTCGTCATGATGGTTTTACCCGCAGCCGATTGCGGTAATTCATCAATTGCCCGTTCACGTTTATAATCATTAGAGATATTTGGAATTACTAAATTCTCCATGAATTTCTTGATAAACGTAGATTTTCCGGTTCGCACAGGCCCCACGACACCAATATAAATATCGCCGCCGGTGCGGGTAGCTATGTCCTGATAAATACTTGTGTTGGTCATCAAAAAAACCTCCATACTTCCATACTCGTTTTGTATATGGATATGAAGGTTTTTTCTGAATTATACGATATT
>JAZNVY010000267.1:0-9223 GCA_045593105.1 Eubacteriales bacterium | reverse complement strand
AAAAAGCATCATATAAAAAGAAAAAATCGCAGTTCTGCGATTTTTTCTTCCTTTTGGGATATGAAAACTTTTATAAATCTATATTTTTCTGTGTTCTTTCTTGCTTTTTGCGTTCCGGACTTTTTTTACATCCCCTTTTATTGTTTATTTTTCCATCTGATCTAAAATATATTGGATAAAGACCTTGGGACCGATCTCCAACGCTTTTTCGTTAAAAATAACCTTTCCGTTATGGAGCGGGATCTTTGCATCTTCGGACGGTGCCGCGCCGAGGTTGAACATGGCACCGGGCTTACGGTGCTGGAAACGGGAGAAGTCCTCCGCACCCATGCTGATCTCTTTATTGGGTTCGATCAGCGCCGGGTCGGCGACCTTCTTGGCGGCCTCGATGATGCCGTCGGCGACGGTGGGATTGTTAATGACCGCCGGGGTGAAACGCAGTGTTTCGGTCTCGGCAGAGCCACCCATTTCTTCTGCCACGTTTTTGGCGATCTCCTGGATGCGGCGCCATGCCTTCTCATCGTTCTCCGGCGTCAGCGCACGGATGGTGCCGCTCATGGTGACGGTATCGCAGACGATATTGACCGCCGTCCCGCCGTGGATGGTGCCGATACCAATGACCACCGGCTGGAGGGGATCCATCTCCCGGGCACGCATGATCTGGATGTCGGTATAGACGCGTGCCGCCATGGCGATAGCGTCGATGCCATTCTGGGGGCGCGCCACGTGGCTGGATTTTCCATGAAGGGTGATCTGGAAGCTACGGCTGCTGGCGTTCATGGGACCTCGGTTCAGCCGAACAGCGCCCATTGCATTGATGGGGCTGACGTGGCAACCGATGATCTCGTCAATGTCGTCCATTACGCCGTTTTCACAGATGACCTTGGCGCCGCTGGGGCCTTCTTCGGGACCCTGGAAGACGAATTTGACGCAGCACTTAATTTCCTGTTCCATCTCCTTGAGGGCTTTGGCGGTGCCCAGCAGCATGGCGGTATGGCAATCATGACCGCAGGCGTGCATCTGCCCCTCGATGGTAGAGGCGAACGGCAGACCGGTCTCTTCCTGAATGGGGAGACCGTCGTTATCCGCCCGGACGGCGATGGTCTTATGACCGACACCTTCGCCCAGGGTGGCGACGATGCTCGCCTCACTCCATTTTTCAGTATAGGGAATTCCTAAAGCATCCAGCTCTCGGCGGATGATGGCAAAGGTCTTCGGCAGCTTGAAACCGATCTCCGGAACCCGGTGCAGCTCCCGGCGGATGCGGACGATATAATCCAGATCAATATTCATGGCGATCTCCTTTGAAGTTTTTATTCAATTTTAGCATGAATGGGCGGAGAAGTCAATGAAATCCCTTGCCCTTTCAAAAAGGGAGTGCTATAATAAACGGAGAAAGAGAGGGATCATGATGAAACTGACCAACGAACAGATCAAAACCTTACTGACCGGTGCGGTATATACTGAGGAGGTAGACGGCGCGCTTTGCCCTTACCGCTTTACTGCCGAACAGTTGGAATTATATCTCAACCACCGCCCCAGATTCGGTAAAAGACCGATGTCCACGGCCGGTATTCGGCTGAATTTTAAGACCGACAGTGAAAATTTGTTTTTGAAACTGAACCTTTCTACGGGCGCGAGCCGTCGGTATTATTCCGTTGACGTGTTCGTGGATGGAAAACTTCTCGATTATATGGATAATTTCTCGGATCAGGAGCTTCCCGAGCTTTATACCACCGGGGAGTTTCCGCTGGGGATCAATTCCAAGAACTTTGCTTTGGGAGACGGCACCAAGACGGTGACGGTCTACTTCCCCTGGTCTTGCAGTACGGAGATCTTGGAGATGAGCCTGGACGACGGCGCTTCTTTCGAGCCGGTCAAGCGTGCCAAGAAGCTGCTGGCTTTCGGCGACTCCATCACCCAAGGCTACGACGCTTTGCGCCCCTCCAACCGCTATGCCTCTAAGCTGGCGGATCTTTTGGGGGCAGATGAGACCAATAAAGGCGTGGGCGGTGAAATCTTTGTGCCGGAGCTGGCAGAGCTGCGGGAAGATTTTGAGCCGGATTATATCACCGTCGCCTATGGAACCAACGACTGGGGCAAGTCTGACGCGCCGGAAGTTCTCCCGAAAAACTGCAAGCAGTTTTACGAGACGGTCAGCCGACTCTATCCCAAGGCGCAGATCTTTGCCATCACGCCCATCTGGCGAAAGGATCACTTGGAAAAGCAGCCGCCCTTCGGACCTTTTGAGAAGGTGGCAGCGTTGATTAGGGAGGCGGCGGAGCCTCTGCCGAACGTGACGGTACTCGACGGATTTTCGTTTGTGCCCGGCGATTCAAAGTATTTTGCTGACCTGCGTCTGCATCCCAATGACGAGGGCTTTGACCACTATGTAAAAAACCTTTACGAGGCAATAAAGGAGCATCTCAAATGAAATTATACCTGATCCGTCATGGTCAAAGCGAGGCTAATATTAAGGGTATTTACGGCGGTCAGCGCCAGATCCCCTTGACTGTGCAAGGGGAAGAGGAGGCGCGCCAAGCCGCAAAAATGCTGAAAGGCCTGGAATTTGATAAGATCTATTCCAGCGACCTTATCCGCGTCATTCGTACCCAAGAGCTGGCCTATCCGGCAGAGGACGTAGAACGGCTGGAACTCCTTCGCGAGATGGACGTAGGAGCGCTGGCGGGCAAAAAACCGGAGGAGTGCTTCGCACTCTGGGGGGAACCCTACCTTGCGGATCGGGCAAGAGCCAATTTTGTGCCTTACGGCGGCGAGGATCGGGCGATGATCTACGCCCGTGCGGAGAAGTTTTTAGAGATGCTGGAAGACTGCCCCTATGAGCAGATACTGGCTTTCAGTCATAACGGCTTCATCTGTGCGGTGATGCGCATCGCAATGGGACTTGGACCGGAGGAGGGCGATCTTTTTACAAAGAATTGTGCCCTTTCTACCTTTGAATATAAAGACGAAAAATGGCGGGTAGAGACCTGGAACTATAGCGGAGATCTATCATGAAGATTTTATTCATCGGGAATAGTTATACTTATTTTAATGATATGCCTAAGCTTTTGGAGGGGCTTGCCAACGCCAACGGTCATCCGGCGGAGGTCTTTGCGGTGACCAAGGGCGGCAGAAAGCTGCATCAGCATTTGGACGTGGAGGATGAATATTCCCGTCCGTTGGTGGAGCTGGCAGACGGACGCCATCATTTCGATTGGGTCTTTTTGCAGGAGCAGAGCTTCCTGCCCTTGGCAGACTTCGGGTTGTTTGCAGATGGCGTGCGCCGGCTGGCGGAGCGTCTGCGCCCTGTTACCGATGGGTTTATTTTGTATCAGACCTGGGGTAGACGGGACGACCATCCGCTCTTAGCGGAGCGTGGCTGGACCCATGAGAGTATGGCGGACGGCTTGGCGGAGGCGTATCAAAAGATGGCGGAGGAGATCGGGGCGAAGGTCTCGCCGGTGGGGCGTGCATTTACTCGGGTCTATCGGGGCCATCCGGAGCTGGAACTGTATGCCAAGGATCTATTTCATCCGTCCTATATCGGAAGCTGCCTTGCGGCGCTGACCCATTACGAGACCCTTTTCGGCGAAAAGCCGCGCGTTCTTTCTGCATTAGATCTTCCGGTAGAAACGCTCAAAGTTTTGATGCAATAAAAAGGGGATGTAAAAAAAGTCCGGAACGCAAAAAGCAAGAAAGAACACAGAAAAATATAGATTTATAAAAGTTTTAATATCCCAAAAGGAAGAAAAAATCGCAGAACTGCGATTTTTTCTTTTTATATGATGCTTTTTGCTAATCCCAAACCTCGCCGCTCGGTGTATCACATACACCTTCGGGTAACCCATAGGGCGAATTTTTCGCCCTATGGCTCGGTTTGAAATTTCCAAACATTTTTTCCTATCCCCTAAAAAGGGACTGTAAAAAAACATTCGTTTTTTTACAGCCCCTTTTTCATTGATGGATCTTTTTCATATAGGCGCTGGGGGAACAGCCAAATTCTTTGGAAAAGGCGCGGTAAAAACTATTGACCGAGGAAAAACCGCTTTCCAATGCACACTCCGTGACGTTGACCTTTTCTTCCATGATCATAGAGAGCGCATGCTTTAATTTGACTGCCGTAATATATTGACCCAGCGTGACGCCCAGATGGGAGCGAAAAAGCCGCGCGAGATAACTATGGCTATAGCCCAGACCGGCGGCCAATGAGCAAGGGGTCAGTTCCTCTTTATGGTGCTCCTCAATGTAGGTCAGGATCTGCGTGGCCAAATCGGTGTTGACGGACTGGGAAATCTTTTCAAAGGATAAATTCTCATAAAGAATTCCAAGGATGACGTAAAGATAGCCTTGCTGTAAAAGGGATCGGTCCTCCGCCTCGGTGAGTGCCGTATAGAAAGGTCGGATCCGATCATAGACCGCCCGATCCGTAATGAAGGGGGAGACCGGCCGTTTTTCCTCTGTAAGAGAAAGAAATTTCTCGCAAAGATGGGGCGGAATGAAAAGTGCGGAAGAGCGGGAGCGTTCCGGGGTCTTATAGGCGTGGGGCACATAGCTGAGGGCAACGGAGAGTTGCTTTTCCTGCAAAAAGGCGTGATGACCGCCCACCGAAAATTCCATCTCTCCCTCGTCCACGAAATAGATCTCGATCTGCGCGTGGAATTGCAGGTGGCAGTAGTCGTTTTGGTATTGGCAGAAAATCAAGCGGTTGGTATGTTCCCACTTTCGATTGAAATACGGTTGCATAGTTTCTCTCCGAAAAGTCAAAAAATGAATGATTTATAGTTATATATGGCAAGAAAATGAACGATGACTTTGCTATGATTATAGCAAACGAAAAATTCTATGTCAATGATGAATGGAGTTTAAAGGGGATATGAAGAAATCAGCGGATCTGTGTCACGGTCCTATACTTTCAAAGATAGTGGTGTTTGCTATTCCGATCCTGCTGACGGGGCTGGTGCAAAGACTATTCAATGCCGCGGACGTGGTACTGGCAAGCTGGCTGGGAACCAGCGGTAACGATGCGGTAGCGGCGGTGGGCTCAACTACGGCATTGACCAACTTAATGGTCAGCTTTTTCATTGGCTGCTCCAGCGGAAGTGCGGTGAGGCTTTCCCACGCTGTAGGCAGAGGCGGAAAGGAAGAGATCCGCCAGACCCTCCATACGGCCGTCCTGCTGGCGGTCGTGTTGGGAGGAATTCTGACCGTTTTTGGAATGGGAACTTCGGAGTGGTTGCTCCGGATGATGGGGACGCCCCAACATTTGATCGGTCTTGCGGCCTCTTACCTGCACGCCTATTTCTTGGGGATGATCCCCTTTATGGTGTATAACTTTGGTGCGGCGCTCCTTCGCGCGGTGGGAGAAACGCAGAAACCGTTTTATTTTCTGCTCATTTCCGGTCCGTTCAAGTTATTGCTGACGGTAATATTTGTAAAGGGATGCAATTTGGACGTAATGGGGCTGGCGTTGGCCACGACCGTCTCGCAGATCCTTTCTGCGGCGCTGGTGGTGATTTTCCTGATGCGCAGAAGCGATGCTTGCCGCTTGGTTTTGAGGGAGCTTCGATTTTACGCCAAGCCGCTGAAGGGGATCCTGTGGCTTGGTATCCCTTCCGGAATTCAATCGGCCACCTTTTCTCTTTCGGGGGTGGTAATCCAATCGTCGGTCAATTCTCTTTCTCATCTGGAAGGCTTTTTGGCCGGAAATGCGGCGGCAGTCAGCATTGAATCCTTTGCTGATGCCATCACCAACAGCTACTTTCAGACGGCGCTTAGCTTCGTCGGGCAGAACGTGGGCGCGCGCCGCCTTGACCGCGTGCGAAAGATCTATTTCCACCTCGCCCTTTTGGCGGTTGGCTTGATCGGGGTCGTCTCTCTCTTGGTATGCCTGTTCCCGGAGGCGCTTTTAAGCCTTTATATAAAGGGAGATCCCAATGCAGTCCATTGGGGAACGGTTCGGCTGATATATTTCTTCTCACCGCTGATCCTGCAAGGGTTAATGGACACCACCAGCGGTTGTGTTCGAGGGTTTGGGGCCTCTGTTTCTCCGATGCTGATCTCCCTTGTGGGGGTCTGCGGATTTCGGATCGCTTGGATGCTTACAGTCTTTCAAATTCCGGCTTATCATACGCCGGAATGTCTGTATCTTGCTTATCCTATCTCTTGGGCGATCGCTTTTGTTGCAGACTTATTGCTTTTCAAAAGAGTTTATAAAAAAGAGAAATCTTTAGTAAATCAAGAATAAAAAATAACGGCTGCAACGCAGCCGTTATTTTTTGTTTTATTTATTCTTCGTCTTTTTTCTCGCCGTAGAGGACGCCGTCGTAGACGAAGTCCCGAAGATGCTGATTTCCGGTTTCTTCATTATAGGTCAGATACCAGACGCCGCCGATCATCTTGCCGCCGTATCCGCCGGCCTGGTCTGCCTCTAAGGGGAAGACGGCGTTGCGGATCTTATAGCCGGAAACGATGACCTTCATACCGATCCCGGTGACGTCGTTGCTGGTGAGGGTGGTCTGCACCAAAGCCAAAAGCTCTTTGGCGATGGTGGGATATTCCAGCACGTTCTTTTTGCGTATCTTTTCATAGCAGGCGTTCAGCACGATCTCGTGCATGGCAGAGCGTTGCGCCGTACCGCCCACGTTATAACGCGCGCGAAGCATACCCAGCACCTGCATGCCGGAAAGATTCTGCGTGCCGGTCCCCTCGATCGGCTTGGGGGTGATGCCGCGCCGCTCGGCCAAGCGGTTGATCTGCTTATTGGCCTCCTTGCGATAGACCTCCGTAACCTCCAGCTGAATACCGCCCAGGACGTCGATCACCTTTTCCATATTGGTAAAGTTGATGACCGCATAGTCCTGAATATCCAGGCCAAAGGTCTGGTTCAGGGTCTTGACGGCCAAGGGGGCACCGCCGTATGCAAAGGCATGGTTAATCTTGGTCTTATTCTTATAGCCTTCGATTCGTACGTAAGTGTCGCGCTGGACTGCAGAGAGGCGAATCTCTTTCTTTTTGTTGTCCAGGGTGACGATAATAATACTATCGCTTCGGCCGACCATGGATTCATCGGTGGTATCAATGCCGAAGAGGGCGATGTTTACAATATCCTTGGAATGATAGTCTTGCTGTTCAATGCCGACTTCTTCTTTGGAAAGCCCTTCTTCGGTATCCATGTCCATGAAAATGTAGGAGTAGACTCCCCATAAGGCGCCGCCCAATACAACAATTGTGATAAGAAAAGCTATAAAAAACCGAACCAGCGGTGAAAACCTAAAGTTTTTAGGAAATTTCAGCATACAATACTCCTTTATCGAGTAGCAACCTCCAGGGTCTGACGGGCAATGGCCAGCTCTTCGTTGGTCGGGATGACGCAGACCTTGACTTTAGAGTCGGAGGTGCTGACGATGCGTGCTTCGCCACGCTTTTTATTCTCTTCCTCGTTCATCTCGGCGCCGAGGAACTTCAGGGTCTTGACGATGTCGGAGCGCATGACGTCGTTGTTCTCACCGATACCGGCGGTGAAGACGATGGCGTCCACGCCACCCATAGCGGCGGCATAGGAACCGATATACTTGGTTACCTGATAGGTGAACATATCCAAAGCCAGCTGAGCGCGCTCGTTGCCCTCGGCGGCGGCAGCGTCCAGATCGCGGAAGTCGTTGGAAACGCCGCTCAGACCCAGAGCACCGCTCTTCTTGTTCATCAGATCGCTCATCTGATCGGGGGTCAGACCCTCTTTGTTCATGATATACATGGCAACGGCGGGATCGATATCACCGCAACGGGTGCCCATCAGCACGCCTGCCAGGGGAGTGAAGCCCATGGAGGTGTCTACACAGCGGCCACCGTCCACGGCGGTGATGGAAGAGCCGTTACCCAGATGGCAGGTGACGATCTTCAGATCCTTAATATCTTTTCCTAAGAGTTTGGCACATTCGCCGGCAACATATCCATGGGAAGTGCCGTGAGCACCAAAGCGGCGGATGCCGTACTTCTCATAGTATTCATAGGGGATGGGGTAGATGGCAGCAGTCTTGGGCATACCGTAATGGAAGGCAGTGTCGTAGACGGTGACCTGGGGCACGTCCTTACCCATAACCTCCATGCAAGCACGCAAGCCCGTAACGGCAGCAGGGTTATGCAGGGGAGCAAACTCGGTGAGGCTTTCCAGCGTGTTGACCTTCTCCTCGTCCATGAGGGTGGCTTCCACGAAGACCTCGCCGCCGTTTACGACGCGGTGACCCACTGCGGAGATCTCTGCAACGTCCTTGATAACGCCCCACTTGGCATCGGTCAGATGCTCCAGCACCACCTTGATGGCCTCGGAATGGTTGGGCATGGGATGCTCCATCTCCAGCTTCTCGCCGCCCGCGTTATGGACGAATTTACCGTCCAGACCGATCCGGTCGCAAAGACCCTTTGCCAGCACGCCTTCATTCTCCATATCGATCAGCTGATACTTCAAAGAAGAGCTTCCTGCATTGATAACCAGAATTTTCATGTTTATTACACTCCTTTAAAAAAATCTCTTTTATTTTGCAATAAATTATTATATAATAAAAAAAGAAAAGTTTCAACCATTTCTTTCAAAAAGGAGGCGGCGTTGGTGATTTTTGCCGTAATCAGCGAATTTAATCCCTTTCATAACGGCCATCAATGGCTGCTTTCCCGGCTTCCTCGGGGGGAGGAGGACTATACCGTCTGTATTATGAGCGGTAGTTTTGTACAGAGAGGAGAGCCGGCGGCCTACGATAAATGGGCGCGTGCGGCGGCAGCCGTCCGCCACGGCGCCGATCTGGTGCTGGAGCTGCCGGTGCCCTTCGTTCTTTCCGACGGAGACCGCTTTGCCGCCAAGGGGGTGGAGCTGGCCGCCGCTTTGGGTCAGCCGGTGACCATGGCCTTTGGGACGGAAAGTGAAGACCTGGAGGGGTTGACCCGTCTGGCATCGGTATCCGAGGCGGAGCTTGCACCCTTGCTGAAAGAAGAATTGGATCGAGGTCTTTCCTACGGTGCGGCGCGCCAGGCGGCGCTGGAACGGCTTTACCCGGCGGAGAGCACATTGCTGCGCTCTCCCAATAATCTGCTGGCCTGCGGTTATATTCGAGCCTGCCTGCGGCAGGGGCTTTCCTATCGGGGCATCCGCCGTACGGTGGCGCACGACGGCGCGCCGGAGGGGGAGATAGCCTCGGCATCCTATATTCGTACCCATCGGGCGGAGTTT
>JAZNVY010000266.1:0-11431 GCA_045593105.1 Eubacteriales bacterium | reverse complement strand
GGTTGGCCTGCCAGCCGAGCAATTGTTACTTACTACCCATAAATGGGTCCCGTGGGTCGAACATACTTAATTGGTCGCTTTCTTTATCCTTTTGTAATTGTTCTGCAATATACGTTTTGATCGCCTTTGTGTTCTTCCCCACGGTATCAACGTAATATCCCTTACACCAAAATTCGCGATTTCGGTATGCAAACTTCATATTCCCCCACTTTTGGAATATAAGCAATGCACTTTTTCCTTTAAGATACCCCATGAAACCCGAAACGCTCATTTTGGGTGGGATGCTCACCAACATATGTATGTGATCCGGACACACTTCTCCTTCAATGATCTCTACGCCTTTCCACTGGCATAATTGCCGCAATATTTCTCGTATCTCTAAGCGTTTTTCTTCGAAAAACACCTTTCTTCTGTACTTTGGCGCAAACACTATATGGTACTTGCAATTCCATTTTGTGTGTGCTAAACTACTTGTGTCTATGCGTTCATTTTTCATAGATAAATCCTCCGATTGTGTTTGGTTCGACTGGCAGGTCGTTCCCATTTTATCACAATCGGAGGATTTTTTTCATCGGTAAACCTTTTTGGAACCACGCGACTATCGCGTGGTTTTCGGTTACAATAAAAAAAGCACCGCTGATGCGGTGCTTTTGCTTTGGTTGGGATAGCTGGACTCGAACCAGCGAAATGACGGAGTCAAAGTCCGTTGCCTTACCGACTTGGCTATATCCCAAAGTACCGGGGACTTTTCATAAAGAAAAGTGGGGTGGGCGGTGGGATTCGAACCCACGACCTCCAGAGCCACAATCTGGCGCTCTAACCAACTGAACTACGTCCACCATATATAACCTTGCCGCCGGCAACGATTAGGATTATAAACTATTTTATCCCTATTGTCAAGATAAAATTCAAGTTTTTTCATTTTTTACCACGGGGACTCATAAAGATTAAAGAAATGTAAAAAAAATCAAAAAATGCTTGCATTTCCGGGAAAGTATGCTAAACTATATTTAGCACTCGCAAAACGAGAGTGCTAAAAACTCGCTTGGAGGAAATTGAGAATGAAATTAAAACCGTTATTTGACCAAGTGGTCATTAGAATGGAAGAGGCGGAAGAAACCACCAAGAGCGGTATTATCTTAACTGCTGCCGCGCAGGAAAAACCCCAGATTGCTGAAGTTTTGGCGGTTGGCCCCGGCGGATATGTGGATGGAAATAAGATCGAGATGGTCGTAAAGGCCGGTGACCGCGTTGTTTTGCGGAAGTACGGCACCACCGAGATCAAAATTGATGGGGAGGAATACCTCATTGCCCGTCAGAGTGACATTTTAGCACTGGTTGAAGAATAAGGAGTGAATTGATTATGGCAAAGCAAATTCAGTTTGGCGAAGAGGCCAGAAAATCTCTGCAAAGCGGCGTGGATAAACTTGCCAATGCCGTTAAGATCACCTTGGGTCCCAAGGGTAGAAACGTTGTTTTGGATCAGAAGTTCGGTACTCCGCTGATCACCAACGACGGCGTGACCATTGCAAAGGATATCGAATTAGAGGATCCCTTTGAAAATATGGGTGCACAGTTGGTGAAAGAGGTTTCCACCAAGACTAACGATATTGCCGGTGACGGTACCACTACTGCTACCTTATTGGCTCAGGCACTGATCCGTGAGGGGATGAAGAACGTGGCGGCTGGCGCAAACCCGATGGTTGTCCGTAAGGGTATTCAGAAGGCTGTTGATTGCGTCGTCGAGACCATTCACAGTAATTCTCAGAAAATTACCGGTAGCGAAGATATTGCGCGTGTTGCTACCGTATCTTCTGCCGACGAGAACGTAGGTCGTCTGATTGCAGAAGCAATGGAAAAGGTGTCCACCAACGGCGTTATTACTGTAGAGAAGTCCAAGACTGCTGAAACCAGTTGCGATGTCGTGGAGGGCATGCAGTTTGACCGCGGTTATATCACACCGTATATGGTTACGGATAGTGATAAAATGGAAGCCGTCATTGACGACGCATTCCTTTTGATCACCGATAAAAAGATCACCAATATTCAGGAGATCTTGCCCCTTTTGGAGCAGATCGTTCAGGCTGGCAAAAAGCTGGTGATCATCGCTGAGGATATTGAGGGCGAGGCTTTGGCTACCCTGATCGTCAATAAGATCCGCGGTACCTTCTCCTGCGTCGCCGTAAAGGCCCCCGGTTTTGGCGAGAGCCGCAAGGAAATGCTCCGTGACATCGCGATTCTGACCGGCGGTCAGGTCATCAGCGAAGAGCTGGGATTGGATCTTAAGACCGCATCCATCAATATGCTGGGTCGCGCTACTCAGATCAAGGTTCAGAAAGAAAAGACCATCATCGTAGGCGGTGCCGGTGCTCCTGAGGAGATCAAGGGTCGGATTGAGCAGATCCAGAGCCAGATTGCGTTGACCACTTCTTCCTATGATAAAGAAAAACTGGAAGAGCGTTTGGCAAAACTCTCCGGTGGTGTTGCAGTGATCAAGGTCGGTGCTGCCACTGAGACGGAAATGAACGAGAAGAAGCTGCGCGTGGATGATGCTCTGGCTGCAACAAAGGCTGCTGTCGAAGAGGGCATCGTAGCAGGCGGCGGTACCGCATATATCAAGGCGATCGATGTCGCCTCCAAGTTGCTGGATGAAGTGGACGGCGATGAAAAGACCGGCGTTCAGATCGTTCTGAAGGCTTTGGAAGAGCCGGTTCGTCAGATTGCAGCCAATAGTGGTCTGGAAGGCTCTGTCATTTTGGAGAACATCCGTAAGAATGCAGACGTAAACTACGGCTTTGATGCGTTCAAAGAAGAGTATTGCGATATGCTGAAGGCCGGTATCGTGGATCCTGCTAAGGTGACCCGTAGTGCTTTGCAGAATGCTGCCAGTGTTGCTGCAATGGTATTGACCACCGAAAGCTTGGTCGCTGACGTAAAAGATAACGCGGCTGAGGCCGTTGCAAATGCCGCCATGAACCAAATGGGCGGCGGAATGTATTAATTAAAACTAAATCATGATGCGCCGCAGATTTTTTTCTGCGGTGCATTTTCTTTGGTATAGATTGGCGTTTGTCCCCATATAGTGATGTAGGGAGGAGAACGTACAATGAAAAGATGGTTTTTAATTCTAATTTCGATGATGGTATTGTTGACCGGTTGCTCCGGTGCGGAAGAGAAACCGTTGGATCTTCTGGAAGATGGTTTTGACAATTCCGGAGAAAAGATCGTTCTATACGGAGGAAAGAAATCTTTTCCGCTTTCTTATACCATCGACGGCAAGCAGCAGATTGAAAACGGCACTTATTGGTATTATGAACTCGAAGATTCTTTTGAAAAAGAGTGGCAGGATCCGTTTTATACATACGGGGTCAAAAAATTAGAACTGAATGGTTCGAAAGAATACGAAAAAGCTGTAAAGGAAAAATGCTTTGCAACAAATGGGAACTGGCCGCTGTTTTTAAGCCCGGTTCACGCTGAGTATTCTGCATCCAATCAGGAATTGGCTGAAAAAGAGATCACTGAGGTGATAAAAAAACAGCTACAAGCTCATCATTTTGAGGACGAAAAAGTCCTTTTGACAGATACTTGGTCTTGTGATCTGGATGGCGACGGAAATGCAGAAACTTTAATCAAGGCGTGCAACTATGAGGAAGAGACAGAACGATATTACTGTATACTTGCTTATCTCAAAGGAGATGATTGCCAGGTTTTATATAATTGCTTTTCCGAAAATGAAAAGTGCAGTCCGGATGAGTTGAGCCCCTGTGTATGTGATTTGAATGGAGACGGAAAATGGGAACTTTTGCTTTATCGTAAAGGAGATTACGAGAGCTTTTGCTCCTTTGATTTTGCAGATGGTAATTTTACGAAGGGATATGAAATCATATTCTGATTTTAAAGCGCGTGGTTTTGCCATGCGCTTTTTTGTTTTTCTTGAAATTATTTATTACTTATGATACTCTTTAATTATAGAGGGGAAAAGGAGTGTGAATGATGAAACGCGCACAATTCAAATCATGGTTTGACACTTTTTATAACAGAACATATTCCGGTGCATTGGCATATTGCATGGCAAAGACCGGCGATTTCATGAATGCGGAAGATCTTTTGGCAGACGCTTACTATGCTTTTTATAAGCAAGCCGCTAAATCCAAAGGCGAAATTAAAGAGCCGGACCATTATTTCTTTAAGATTTTAAAAAACCGGATCTCTAAATATTGGAAAAAACATCGGAAAGATCTTCACTTTTCGGAGATTGAGGAACACGGAATTCAATATGAAGATCTTTTGCAGACGGAGCTGGATATTACCCCTGAGATGGCGATGAAGCGGATGCTTTTGCAGGATATTTTAGAGTATGTATCAAAACTACCGGCACCGATGCGCCGCGCATTTACCATGCACTTTTATTTTGGAAAAACAATTGAAGAAACGGCGGCAGAGCTGAGCGTTTCACTTCCTGCTGCGCGGAACTACATCTATCGAACCCTAAATCAAATCCGCGAAAACTTTCTCGAAGAGTATGAATAAAGGAAAGGAGTACTGCAATCTATGAAATTCAGAGATCTTTTAAACTTAAATCAAGATGGATTGCTTCCCAATAGGGAACGCGTGTATAAACGAATCATGAAACGGCGCGCGAGACCGGCGCGAATTGCGGCTTTTGTAATGTCCTCCTGTGCTGTTTTGACTATTGGCGTATTCCTTGGTATTTCAATGCTGGGGCGTGCCGTAGAGCAAGAAGTTCCTATCGTAACCGGTGCGGTCAATATCATCAATTCAATAGAAGCAATTGCTAAAACGGGACTTGGCGTAAAGACCACCACGGCTCTTGAGATCAAAACCAGTGAAGAGGTGGAACTCAAGGAACTGAAAGCGCGTCTTGCAGTGAGCCCGGAAGCAAAGTTTAATCTAAAGAAGACCGGCACGTGTGCCTATGAATTGCGCTTTGAAGATGCATTACAAGAAAATACGTTATATAACGTTGAGGCTATCTATAACGGAAAAGCAGTGCATCGCTGGGCGTTTCAAACGGAATCCGTCTTTAAAGTGACCAATGCAACGCCGGAGGGGGAACATTACGTCAATACCGACTCGGCGGTGGAGGTAACCTTTTCCCATGCGGATGTAAGCGGATTTGAAGAAGCTTTTCAAATTGTCCCAAAGATAGAGGGAAGCTTTGAGCATTACGGCAGAACCTGGGCGTTTGTGCCGTCGAAGCCCTTTGATGCTTGCAAGCTTTATACAGTAACTATTAAAAAAGAGGTGGCCGGCCCTGGCGGCATCGCGCTGGATGAGGACTATCGTTTTTCCTTTACTACCGTCCCGGAGGGCTCTTATGCCTATTTGATCTATCAGCAGAATGAGGCGGCGGATACCTTCTTGGTGAACGAAAGCCCCATTGCTTCAATTTGCTATAATCAAGCGGACGTTTCTACAGCCAGTGTGAAGGTTTATTCTTTGGCAAATAGCAAAGCCTATATCGATGCCTATAAGTCATACGTGCGCAACGGAGAGGTATCGCCGGAGATCATGGCACTTGCCGATCGGGAATATCTTCAGTTTGAAGCGACGCCTGCCGTAACGACCAACTATAACAATATCTATGAACAAGCCGCGTTTATTAATTATCCGGAAGCGTTACCATTGGGATATTACTTTGCGGAGATCCAGATCGGTGGTTATAAAGTATATCAACTGCTGGAAAGTACGACGTTATCTCTTTATACGATCACAACCAATGGAGATTATAGTGTTTGGGTTAATGACACAGAATCGGGGGAACCTATTCCGGATCGCAAAGTGACGCTGGATGGATTTCGCGATGCAAAGACCAATAGCGTGGGAGTCGCCACCTTTAAAGGTGCTGAGGAGGCACTGGAACAGCGTGTCTTGACGGTCGAAAACGGCGCTTATCCGTACGTGGCGTTTTTGAACGGAGGGGCGACGGATGAAGAGTTAAATCAAAAAAACGCATATTACTCGTATATTACGACCGGAAGCAACCTTTACCGTGCCACGGATACCGCAGAGATCTTTGGCGTCGTTCTTCCGAGAAAGGCAAAGACTAAAATACCGGATAAAGTAACGTTGCGGTGCGACTCTATCGGCGTTGAAATGCAAGTGGAGGTTGCAAAAAACGGAACCTTTACTGCAGAGCTCCCTCTGAATAATACTGCCGCGACCTACGGGAACGTTGATTTATTGATCGGAAAAACCTATTTGACCGGGACGTATTTCAACGTGGCGGATTATGAACTGCCACTATACCAAGTGGAGGTAACTACCGAGCGTTTGGCCTATACGATTGGAGAAGAAGTCCGCTATACGGCGCAGGTCACTTACATGGATGGCACGCCGGCGGGCGGGATTCCGCTTTCTTCCAGCGTCTATAATCTTGCTGGAACAACGGATGAAGACGGATGCTTGACCGGTAGTTTCTACGCGGAAAAGCAAAATGAAGGGTATTATGCAGATACCAATGGACCGGAGATCCAATCTGTGGAGTTTTCAGTGGATAACGGGACGGATGGCTATTACGGAAGCAGCGCCGCGTTTATGGTGTTTGACAGCAAATATTTTCTGAAGGCTGCCTATGAAGACGGCACACTGACCGTCAACGCCAATCAAATTGATTTTAACTTAGCCGATCAGCTTGATCGGGATCGGGTTTATTCGAATGGATATTCGGAGGAAAACTTTAAAGGTGCTGTTGCTACTTTAAATTTGACAGGTGAACTGCATGAGATCACCTATGAAAAGAAACCGTTGGCAACGACCTATGATGCGATTAACAAAAAAGTTGTGTATTCCTGGAAGTATGAAGAAAAGGATACGCTGATCCGTAATTTTGATCTGTCTGTTACAGAGGGTGCTGCAACTTTGGAACTTCCAGAAAGATCAGATGAGGGACATCGTTACTACGTCGTTTTGCATTCGGACGCCGGAACGATCCGATGCGATCTTTCTGATTACAACTATTACGGTGACTATCGGTATACCTATAATCTGAATGCTGATAAGTTTGTGGCGGATATTGGAGAAGCGGTAGAACTCTCTGTTCTCGACGGCCGTAATAATGAAACGATCAATGGTGGAAGTGTTTTATATACGGCAGTATCCGGGGAAGTGGTGGATAATTTCCATGGTTCCTCCGGCCGTTATACCATGAAATTCAAAAAAGAATATGCACCCGACGTTATGATCTATGGCGCATATTTTGATGGCAGGCATATTTACGATCTCGGTTGTCAGCTTATCGATTATGATCTGGAAAAATCGAGGCTTTATATTGAGATGGAAAAAGATAAACCTCAATATAGCCCCGGAGATAAGGTGACATTGCAATTTAAGGTGACAGATGGGCAAGGAAAACCGGTTCAGACTGCACTGAATCTCAGTGTTTTGGATCGTGCGCTTTATTTGCTTACCGGTGATTTCAGTGATCCGCTCTATGAACTTTACGGTTCCCGTTGCTTCGGCTCTGAGGTTTATACTACCACCTCGCATCGGGAATTCATGCCGGGCGGTCAGCAGTACGGTGAAGGCGGCGGTGGCGGTGAGATAAGCCGTGGAGATTTCGAAGATGCGCCGTACTTTGAAACGGTTGAAACCAATAAAAACGGTGAAGCGACCGTTCAGTTCACTTTGCCGGATTCCATCACGGAATGGAAAGTAGTTGCTCGCGCCGTTTCCGAGGATATTCAAGCGGGAATGGATGTCTTTGAGCTTCGCTCTACTCAAAATTATTTTGCTCAGGCTTCTATGAGTGAAACGATTAAGACAACGGATGACCTTACTATTGCAGTTAAAGCGGATGGATTGCAAGCGTCTCGGGATGAAAAGAACTATTTCACGATTGGCATAACCGATCGGGACGGTAATGAGATCAAAACGCTTGAGGGCAGTGCGGAAAAGGGTAAATACGTTTATCTCAATTTTGGAAAGCTGAGAGAAGGAGTGTATACAGCTTATATCCAAGCAGAGAACGGGGCGCTGAAGGATGGCGTTATTAAGAGTTTTCAAGTAGAATCGACTCAGTCCTCGGTATGGATCCATGATCAGATCATGGTGGACCGGGGGTTGGAACTGAAACTGAAGCCGGCTCGCGGAAACGTTACCTTGACGATGGTCGATGTGGAACGTGCTTTTTGGCAGCAGGTGATAGGGAAGCTGAAAAGTCATGCCGGAAACCGTGTGGATCAAGTTCTGGGGCAGTATCTTGCCAATGAATTTTATAGTAGCGGCGTTTGGATGAACAAAGAAACCCTTGATTATTCATTGCTTCGATCTTATATGGACAATGAAGGCGTGAAGCTCTTTACAGATCGCGATGTCTCGGATCTGCGTGTTTCTGCAAAAATGGCAGCGGTTGCTCCAGATTTCTTTGATCGGGAAGTTTTGAAAAATTCCTTTGAGTGGTATCTGAATGATCGCTATGCCGCGAAGATTGACGTATTAGTTTCTTACTTCGGTCTTGCGGCTTTGGGAGAACCGGTGCTGAATGACCTGCAACTGATCTACTCCACGGAAACGAAATTGTCACCCGAGGAGAATGCATATCTGGCGTTGGGCTTTGCCTATGCCGGCGATTATAATACCGCTCGGTATATTTTTGATACACGGCTCAAGAGCTATCTCGTCGAATCGGATGGAACGGTTTATGCTGCAATAGACGAGTCGGTAGAAGAAGATCTGACCGGTTGCTTGACCTTGCTGAGTAATCGCTTGAGTTTGGAGTATAGCAAGGGTCTCATTTCGTATATCGTCGACACTGATACCGAATATACGCTTTTGAATCTGGAATTGATCTCTTATCTTAATGATCACGTGACCGAACTTAACGGAGAAAACAAAGTGACGGTTACAACCGGAGATGGACGGAATGAGACTTATACCTACTCCAAGATGGGAGAACTGATTCTTAATCTTTCTCCGGCGCAAGCATCTGATCTGCGTATAGTCAATTTGGTTGGAGAGTCTTCTTTAAGTTACGCTTATAGTGGAACCGTGAGAAATCTTCAAGAAGTTGGCGTGGTGAGCGGATCCATCGGCGTTGAAATACCGAGTGAAGTGGATCTCGGCGGGATGGCACAGATCCTTTTGGACGTGTCGATACCTGAGGGTTATGATTTGCCAATGATGGATCTTACATTGCCCAGCGGACTGCGTTTCGAGAGCGGTATGTTATATGCAGGTGAATGGGAATGCAATATCACACCGGCATTGGATCAAAAACGGATCAATATTCCGTTGGTGACCGGCGATAATACGATTTCCATCTGGATTCGCGGTGCCTTGCCCGGCGAGTATGAATTGGAACCCATCGTGGTGACGAATGCAGAGAATCATTCCTATATTACGACAGATTCTGTGAGGATTTCTGTGGTAGGGACTTGACAAATCGGGCAATTCAAGATAGAATGTTTCAATGCAGAGGTAATAAACAAAAGTGATTCTGAGGCTCTGCTTCCATCGGGAGCAGAGCCCCTTTCATTAGAAGGAGAAAACAATGCAGATTTACGAAGAATTAGTGGCACGCGGTTTGATCGCCCAGGTAACCGACGAATCCGGAATCCGGGAAATGATCAATAACGGAAAAGCAACCTTTTATATTGGCTTTGATCCTACGGCAGATAGCTTGCACGTAGGGCATTTTATGGCACTTTGCCTGATGAAGCGCCTGCAGATGGCCGGTAACCGTCCCATCGCCTTGATCGGTGGCGGTACTGCCATGATCGGGGACCCCTCCGGCCGTACCGATATGCGTTCTATGATGACCAAGGAAACCATCCAACATAACTGCGATTGCTTTAAAAAGCAGATGGAGCGGTTTATCGAATTTGGCGAAGGAAAAGCCCAGATGGTCAACAATGCAGACTGGTTGCTGGATCTGAATTACGTGGATGTTCTTCGTGAAGTGGGTGCTTGCTTCTCTGTCAATAATATGCTTCGTGCAGAGTGCTATAAGCATAGAATGGAAAAGGGGCTCTCTTTCCTGGAGTTCAACTATATGATCATGCAGTCCTATGACTTCTATCATCTTTTCCAGCATTACGGCTGTAATATGCAGTTTGGCGGAAACGACCAATGGAGCAATATGCTGGGCGGTACCGAATTGATCCGTCGTAAACTGGGCAAGGATGCTCATGCTATGACCATTACCCTTCTCTTGACCAGCGAAGGTAAAAAGATGGGTAAGACTGGCGGCGGTGCTGTCTGGCTGGATCCCAATAAGACCTCTCCCTTTGATTTCTATCAGTATTGGAGAAACGTTAATGATGCAGATGTTTTGAAGTGCATCCGGATGCTGACCTTCCTGCCTTTGGAGCAGATTGATGAAATGGATGGATGGGAAGGCAGTCAGTTGAATAAAGCCAAAGAAATCCTGGCTTATGAACTGACCAAGCTGGTGCACGGTGAGGAAGAAGCGCAGAAAGCAGAAGCCAGCGCAAAGGCGCTCTTTGGTTCCGGCAGTGCAGAGAATATGCCCTCTTATGAGGTGGAAGAAGAGGATTATACCGACGGTACCGTAGACGTGATCACACTTTTGGTGAAGAGCGGATTGGTTCCTTCTCGTTCTGAGGGACGCCGCGCCATTGAGCAGGGCGGTGTCAGCGTAGACGGCGATAAGATCACCGATCTCAAAAAGGTTTATACTAGAGAACAAATTGAAGCCGGTTTCGTTTTGAAACGCGGTAAAAAGAAATTTGTTCGTATTATTGCAAAGTAATGGCTAAAGATACAAAAACCAATGCCATGCGTATTCTGGAGCAGAAAGGGATCGATTTCAAAGTCAACCTCTATACCTGCGAGGAATTCATTGATGCGGTCCATGTGGCAGATCAATTAGGGCAGGAGTATGAATGTTCCTTCAAAACGCTGGTGGCAGTGGGGAAGACCGGGGCGCATTACGTCTTCGTTCTTCCTATTGCAGAAGAACTGGATCTGAAAAAGGCGGCGAAATCTGTCGGTGAAAAGTCGGTGGAGCTGATTCACGTGAAGGAGATTTTTGGTCTCACCGGTTATATTCGGGGTGGATGTACACCGATCGGTATGAAAAAGCAGTTTATGACGGTGGTGGATGAAACGGCGCAGCTTTTTGATGAGATCATCATCAGCGGCGGGCGTATCGGTGCCCAGATTATGATGAACCCGATGGATCTTGAAAAAGTGATCCCCTGTAAATTTGTGGATATTACGTTATAATAAGAGGTCTGGACGGCAAACGTTAAAAAATCCCATCGTGCTAATATTGTGCGATGGGATTTTCTTCTATTATTGCAACATTTTGGCGGTTTCGTTCGTATTCAGTGTAGAAAATGAACAGGAGGAGAATGAAATGAAAAAAATCTTTTCGTTAATTCTTGCATTATTGTTGCTTCTTTCAGTTTGTTCTTGCGCAGAACCTGCGGAGGAGCCGAGGGAAGAC
>JAZNVY010000265.1:0-5151 GCA_045593105.1 Eubacteriales bacterium | reverse complement strand
CCGCAGTTCATGGGAGATGGAGGAGATAAATTCATTCTTCAACCGCTCCGTCTGAGAAAGCTCCTCCGCCATGGTATTGATGGTGGTGCAAAGAGCACCGATCTCGTCATCCTTTTCCACCTGGCGGATGCGCGCCGTCATATTGCCCTTGGCGATCTCGGTAGCGGTCTCGTTGATAAAGCTGACCGGCACTACGATGGATTTAATAAAATAAGTTCCGGTAAAGGCCGTCAGCAGGACGATAAAAAGACCCACGCCGACGATCAGCAGATTGATCTGGGTCAACGCCCGATCCACCTGCTTGAGGGACGACATCATCCGCACCGTTCCCACCAAAATCCCATCGTCCGTGTAGAGGGGCAGGGATACGCTGACCACCCGCTCATCATAAGGGGCGTTATAGCCGATCCAATGGGCGGACTTTCCGCCGCGCGCCTGGAGCAGATCGGGAGTCTCGTTTAGCTCCTCGATCTCAAAGCCGGTGGAGGAAAAGACCATACTGCCATTGAGGGAAATGA
Source organism: Eubacteriales bacterium (assembly GCA_045593105.1). Taxonomy (GTDB): domain Bacteria; phylum Bacillota; class Clostridia; order Oscillospirales; family QAKW01; genus QAKW01. The sequence goes on along the minus strand of JAZNVY010000265.1, from coordinate 4,633 downwards.
CCTGCATTTCCATGGTACTCTTATCGTCGAAATCCTCGACCATCGCCATAAAGCCGGCGGAAACGCTATGGAACTGCGGATAGATATACCGTTCAAAATACCGCGCCATATATTCCCCGCTGGCCCGAAGGGTACTGACCGAGTTGTTATAATAGGCACTTCGGATGATGGCACCCATCACCGAAAAGACGAGGATGACCACCAAAAGCAGGACGCCGAATACGTTGATCAGCCAGCGCCGGGTAATACCGGTAAAGACGTGCTTTTTTGCCAAAAGGATCAGTTCCTTGATCTTTTCGTAAAGCTCCGTCATCCAATTCTTCAGTTTTTCGATCCGTTCTTTATTATTCATTGCCCCAGCGATATCCAAAACCCCAGACCGTCTGAATACATTTCGGCTGGGAAGGATCATCCTCGATCTTCAGCCGAAGCCGCCGGATATTCACGTCCACGATCTTATGCCGATCTCCGCCAAAGGCTTCGCCCCAGACGGCACGAAAGATATCTTCCCTGGAAAACGCCTTGCCCGGCTTTTCCAAGAAAAGCTTCATCAATTGAAATTCCACCTGGGTCACCACGATGGGGGCACCATTCTTGGTCAGCTTGCGGCTTTTGACGTTCAGGCTAAAGGGACCGTTTTTCAGCTCGTCGCCGTTATCAATGGGCAATCCCTTCATCATCTGGACCCGACGGTAAAGGCTATCGACACGCACCACCAGCTCCAAGGGCGAAAAGGGCTTCGCCACATAGTCGTCCGCCCCGTTCATCAGTCCTGCCACCTTATCGTTCTCCTGTGCCTTGGCAGTGAGCATAATGATGCCGATCTTCTGATTGGATGCACGGATGGTCTTGCAAACCTCCAGTCCGTCGATTCCCGGCAGCATCACGTCCAGTACGGCAATATCAATATCCGGCGTCCGGTCAAAAAGCTCCAGCGCTTCCTCTCCGGTTCCGGCCTCCACCGTCTCGTAGCCTGCCCGGCGCAGATTAAGTACGACGAACGCCCGGATGGCCTCTTCGTCTTCTAATATCAAAACCTTTTTCATGGCAATACTCCTAATTCAATGCTTTAAAAAGTCCGTAGACTTGCTGATAATTGATATCCATGGAATTATTTTCGTAGCAATAAACGGTATAGACGCGGTCACTGTCGCCGTAAAGCTTCAGCCAGCCGGCCTTTCCCAGCTCGTCGTCGTATTCCGTTAGCCCGTAGACCCGAACGGTAAAAAGGGGCTCTCCCTTAAGCGTCTTGAACTCAAAGGAACGATTAGCGTCCTCCGAACGCTCCACCGTCACCTTCTTATACCAGTTTTCCGGATAGTCCACCGAAAACTTCTCGGTGGTATCCACGAAGGATTGCGCCACCCTTTTCAGCGTGGTTCCGTCAAAGGTATTCCAATGGATCAGATAAAGGTTTTCCTCCACGCCGTTGCGGACGTAGGAGGGCAACGCTTCCTCCGTGGGAATTTCCGGCACGCCGTCCTGGTGCAGATCCCGGCAGGTCACCGCGGTATACCGCAAGGTGGTGACGTCCGGCTGTGCCAATAATTCGTTGGTCAGCCGTCCCTGGGCGTCGATTGCCAGTACCTCCGTAAAGCTTTGCCCGTTTTCCAATTGTTCGTCAATATAGACCGCCGGTTTCCCATCGACCGTCTCGGCCGGGGTAATGGCAGGATAATCGGTAGCCTTTCCGTACATCGCCACCGTGTTGACCAAGCCGATCTTGCCCTCATGCAGCCCCACCAAAGAGGCGGTGACCGATTTGGTGGAGGAGTTGCGGCTCATCACCAAAAGTCCGTCCGGCTCCCCCTCCATCACCACGAACCGGGTATATAAACCGGTGTGCTGACTGATGGCCTTTCCTTCTTTTAAAGAATAGACGTCGTAGCTGCCGTCAGTATCGGTGAGATACTGCCAGCCTACCACGATCTCCGAGACGCCGTCTCCATCCAGATCGCCAAATGCGACCCGGCCGACCGAAGCCGCTTCACTCTCGCCCTTGCCCATCAGGCTCCAGCCCTCGCCAACACTTTCCATTGCTAAAAAGCTCAGCTTTCCACCGGACTTTTTCGGCTTATAGAAGCAGACTGCTTCCGTTTTTTCATCCCCATTGAGGTCCACCGAGATAATACCGGTGCGATAGGAGCCGGCCTGGGGATAGACCAATTCATACCCCTCCCCGATGGCGGTCTTAATGGACCGGGTCAATGCCTCCCGGCCGATGCTCATGGCCGGCGGCGTCAGCAAGCCTGCCGTATCACCGCCCAGAGAGCAGCCGGAAAAGAGCAGCGCCGCGATCAATATAAATGATAAAAACGCTTTTCGCTTCATCATAATTTCCTTTCATTTGTCAATCATAGTAATTATAATATAAATATATATTAAATTCAAGACTTCCGTGAAATTTAAAAAAATGCTTTACTTTTTGAAAAACCTGTTGTATAATAATTTGGCTGTCAGTATGACCGAACTTAGATGTACGCCTATCACCGGGCGGCACCTCAGTTCCGGCCAGGGCAAATCTGAAAGAAAGGTGAAAGAAAAATGCTGAAGAAAGAAATCAAGGATTCCGTCATCTCCGCTAATAAGCTGCACGATACGGATACCGGTTCTCCCGAGGTCCAGATCGCGATCTTGACCGCTCGGATCAATGAGCTGACCGAGCATCTGAAGAAGAACCCCAACGATCATCATTCCCGTCGCGGCCTGTTGAAGATGGTTGGTAACAGAAGAAACCTTCTGAACTACCTGACCAAGACCGATATCAACCGCTACCGGGCGATCATCGAAAAGCTCAACATCAGAAAGTAATCAAAAAAGCAGGCGGAAAGAGGAAGTTTTCTTCCTTTTTCTGCCTCTTTCCCATTTTGGGAGCGGCAAATTTAGCAGTTAATCAAAGGCTTTTGCTTCAAAGAGCCTTTGACTAAGTGCTAAAAACGTCCCTCTTAAAATGGAAGAAAAATTTAAGAAGGAGAAAAGAAATGTACGAAAATCATAAGATCTACAAAACCGAGTTTGCCGGCCGTACCCTGACGGTAGAAACCGGCAAATTTGCAGAGCTGGCCAACGGCAGCGCCCTGGTGCGCTACGGTGATACCGTTGTGCTGGCCACCGCCACCGCATCCGCAAAGCCCCGTGATGGGATCGACTTCTTCCCCCTCTCCGTGGACTTTGAAGAGAGAATGTATGCTGCCGGTAAGATTCCCGGCGGTTTCCTGAAGAGAGAGGGCCGTCCCTCCGAGAAGGCGATTTTGAGCAGCCGTGTCATCGACCGCTCCATCCGCCCCCTCTTCCCCAAGGATATGCGTAACGACGTCAACGTCAACCTGACCATCATGGCTGTGGATCAGGATTGCATCCCCGAGATCGTGGGTATGATCGGTGCGTCCATCGCCCTGTCCATCTCCGATATTCCCTTCGCCGGCCCCATCAGCGGTGTTTCCGTTGGTTTGGTAGACGGCGAGATCGTCATGAACCCCACCGAGGAGCAGCGCGAGCGCTCTGAGATGGCGGTCACCGTCGCCTCTTCTGCAAAGAAGGTGACCATGATCGAAGCAGGCGCGAAGGAAGTGCCCGAAGATAAGATGCTGGAAGCCATCATGGCCGGTCACGCCGCCAACGTAGAGCTGATCCGGTTTATCAATAGCATCGTTGCCGAGATCGGCAAAGAGAAGTTTACCTTTGAATCCTATGAGGTTCCCCACGAGCTCTTCGATATGGTCAAGGACTATGCCGAGGAGATGATGAAGGAAGCCATCCATACCGCCGATAAGGTGACCCGCGATGCCAACATCAAGGCTGTCGAAGCCAAGGTTGAGGAGCGTTTCGCCGAGGAATGGGGCGAGCAGGCTTATCTCCTGGGCGATTGCCTCTATAAGCTGCAGAAATATATCGTCCGTAACTGGATCTCCGAAGAGGGCAAGCGCGTGGACGACCGCGGTCTCAACGATATGCGTCCTCTCTGGGGCGAGGTCGATCTTCTGCCCAAGGTTCACGGCTGCGGTCTCTTCGCCCGTGGTAAGACCCAGGTCATGACGGTCTGTACCTTAGGTATGGTCAGCGAGTACCAGATCCTGGACGGTCTGGATAACGTGGAATCCAAGCGTTATATCCATCATTATAATATGCCCGGCTTTACCGTCGGCGAAGCCAAGCCCTCCCGCAGCCCCGGCCGTCGTGAGATCGGTCACGGTGCGCTGGCTGAGCGTGCTCTGGAGCCTGTCATTCCCTCCGTCGAGGAGTTCCCCTATACCATCCGTCTGGTGTCCGACGTACTGACCTCCAACGGTTCCACCTCCCAGGGCGCAATCTGCGGCTCTACCCTGGCTCTAATGGATGCCGGCGTGCCCATCAAGGCTCCCGTTGCCGGTATTTCCTGCGGTCTGATCACCCGTCCCGACGATACCTTCGTTACCATGGTCGATATCCAGGGCATCGAAGACTTCTTCGGCGATATGGACTTTAAGGTAGCCGGTACCAAGAAGGGTATCACTGCCATGCAGATGGATATTAAGGTAGACGGTCTGACCGAGGCGATCATTAAGGAAGCCCTGCAGAAGCCCCGTGACGCCCGTTATTATATTCTGGATAACGTCATCCCTCCCGCCATCGCCGAGCCCCGTGCCGACGTGAA
>JAZNVY010000264.1:0-14582 GCA_045593105.1 Eubacteriales bacterium | reverse complement strand
TTGGAGTACAACTCGACGATAAGATGCTTCTCGACGGGGAGGTCGATATCTTCGGCATCGGCAAAGCCGACAACCTTAGCGGTGGTGCCGTTGAGCTCCAACCACTTCACGATAGCACGCTTCTCATTGGCTTCCAGGATCGCTTTGATCTTGGTAGAGTTCATGCTACCCTCTTTGATTGCGATAACATCACCGATATTCACCAAATAGGAAGGAATGTTAACTTTCTTACCGTTTACGGTAAAGTGCCCGTGACGGACGAGCTGTCTCGCCTCGGGTCTGGACATAGCAAAGCCTAATCTGTAGATCACGTTGTCCAATCTGCTCTCCACGATGGACATCAGATTGTCACCGGTAACGCCCTGTTTCTTAACGGCCATTTCATAATACTTAGCGAACTGGCTTTCCAGAACGCCATAATATCTTCTGACCTTTTGCTTCTCTCTGAGCTGAGTACCATACTCAGATACTTTCTTTCTGCCCTGGCCATGCTGACCGGGTGCATATGCACGACGGGTGATCGCGCACTTATCGGAATAGCAGCGCTCGCCCTTCAGGAACAGCTTCTGACCTTCTCTGCGGCATTGGCGGCATACAGCGCCAGTATATCTTGCCATAACGTCTTTCCTCCTTATACTCTTCTTCTCTTCGGGGGTCTGCAACCGTTATGGGGGATGGGGGTCACGTCTTTGATCATGGTGATCTCCAAGCCAGCGGTCTGCAGAGCACGGATCGCAGCCTCACGGCCGGCACCCGGTCCCTTAACGAAAACCTCTACGGTTTTAAGACCATGTTCCATTGCGGCCTTAGCAGCAGTCTCCGCAGCCATCTGAGCAGCGAAGGGAGTGCTCTTTCTGGAGCCCTTAAAGCCCATGCCGCCGGCACTGGCCCAAGAGATCGCATTGCCGTTCACATCGGAAATGGTAACAAGCGTATTGTTGAAGGTAGAGCGAATGTGAGCGGCTCCACGTTCAATATTCTTTTTCACACGGCGCTTGCCGGTTACTTTCTTTACAGCCTTTGCAGCCATTCTTCATTCACTCCTTTACTTCTTCTTATTTGCCATGGTTTTTCTGGGGCCCTTTCTGGTACGGGCGTTCGTTTTGGATCTCTGGCCCCGAACAGGTAAACCTTTTCTATGTCTAGTGCCTCTGTAGCATCCGATCTCGATCAGACGCTTGATGTCTAAAGCAACAGTTCTTCTCAGGTCACCCTCTACCTCGTAGCCTTCCATAGCGGCACGGATAGCAGCAACCTCTTCCTCGGTCAGATCCTTGACTCTGGTGTCCGGATTTACGCCGGCAGCAGCCAGAATGTCGTTGGACGTCTTACGACCGATACCGTAGATATAGGTCAAGCCGATCTCTACGCGTTTTTCCTTCGGTAAATCGATACCAGCAATTCTTGCCATTTGGTTATAACACCTCCATTTTGATCAAGCGGCAAGCGGGGATCAACCCTGCTTCTGCTTGTGCTTCGGGTTCTGGCAAATTACCATCACCTTACCATGTCTTCTAATGATTTTGCATTTTTCGCAAATGGGTTTAACGGAAGGTCTTACCTTCATTGAAAATACCTCCATTCGTGTGAGAACCTTACTTGGCTCTCCAGATAATTCTACCCTTGGTCAGATCGTACGGGGACATTTCCACCGTAACCCGATCGCCGGGCAGGATCTTGATATAGTTCATACGGAGCTTGCCGGAGATATGGGCATGAATTTTATGACCCTGCTCCAACTCCACCATGAAATTTGCATTGGGCATCGCTTCGACGACAACGCCCTCCACTTCGATCATATCTTCTTTTGACATAGGTCCTCCTATAATCCCCGATACGGGGAAAGACTTTTCCAGAGCAGGCGATCGGTTTCCGGCAGGCAGGGAAGCGTTCCCAGCACCGCAAGATGCTTGACGCTTTTCTTGCGAGGCCGATAGAGTTTTCGATGCCGGCCGTCTGCGATCAATACCTGATGTTGATTAAAATCTTCAACGACAACAAATATGAAACCTTTTTCTTTTCCGGCGGTGACCCGCACCACCGTGCCTTTTTCAAAGCCCGTCATTTCACACCCGGGTCAAAATGTGACCCTTAGTACCGTCTATAAAAAAGGTGTGTTCGTAATGGGCGCTGAGCTTGCCGTCCTCGGTGGTAACGGTCCAGCCGTCATCACGATCCAGTACGACGCGATCAGTTCCCTGGTTGATCATCGGCTCGATAGCAACGGTGGCGCCTTTCGGCAACCGAAGTCCGTGCCCGGCCCGGCCAAAGTTCGGCACGTTGGGATCTTCATGCAGTGCGCGGCCAATGCCGTGACCCACAAATTCCTTTACCGGACTGTAGCCAAATTGCTGCACGTAGCTTTCAATGCAATGACCGATATCGCCCAGCCGAACGCCGTCCTTAAGCAGAAGCTCTGCTCTCCGAAGGCTCTCTCTGGTCACCTCGATCAACTGCATTGCTTCCGGAGAGACGGTTCCCACCGGGAAGGTATTGGCAGTATCACCGTGAAATCCGCCGATATAAGCACCCACGTCCACGCTGACAATGTCGCCCTCTTTCAGAATGATCTTTTCAGAGGGGATCCCATGGATCACGACGTTGTTCACCGAGATACAAGCGCTGGCAGGAAAGCCGCCGTACCCCTTAAAGGATGGCCGGGCGCCATGGGAACGGATGTAGCTTTCTACGATCCGATCCAGCTCCTTGGTGCTCATCCCGGGGCTGACCGCATCCCCTGCCGCCTGAAGCGCGCCGGCAGCAATTGCGCCGGCCTTGCGCATCAAGCGGATCTCACTATCAGATTTGATGATCATCATTTTAACTTCGCCTCGATAGCTTCAAAGGTTGCTTTGGTGGTATCGGCCAATTCTTCCTGACCATCCACCAAAACCAACCGGCCTCTGGCCTCGTAAAAGGCCTTCAACGGCTCGGTGGTTTCGTGATACGTCTTCAGCCGATCCAGGACGGTATCCGGATGATCGTCCTTACGGATGATCAGCTCGGCTTTACAGGCGTCACAATGTTTGTTATCTTCAGAGGGCTTAAAATCTACATGATAGGTCATTCCGCAGGCGGGACAGACACGTCTGCCGCTCATCCGCTGAACGATTTTTTTATCCGCCACCTCCAGGGAGAGGGCGATGTCGATCTCCACGCCCATCTGCTCCAAGGCTTCCGCCTGGGGAATGGTACGGGGAAAACCGTCCAGAATAAAACCGTTTTTGCAGTCTTCCTCCGCCAGTCTCTCCCGGATCATGCCGATGACCACCTCATCCGGAACCAGCTTGCCGGCATTGATCAGGCTTTCCGCCTGCTTGCCCAGCTCCGTTCCGTTATGGATGGCTGCCCGGATCATATTTCCGGTAGAGATGGTAGGGATGTCGTAACGACCTGAAATGTTTTCAGCCTGAGTGCCTTTACCGGCACCCGGTGCGCCTAAAAGAATCAACTTCATGATCGGCACCTTTTTATTCAAGGAACCCTTTATAATGGCGCATCAGCATCTGAGATTCCAGCGTCTTGACCGTCTCAAGGGCAACGCCGACGACGATCAACAAGGTGGTACCACCGATCGCAACGGAAGACAGATTGGAATTGAACATCGCCACAACATTGGGCAGTGCGGAAACCAGACCAAGGAAGAGTGCACCGATGAGGGTGACACGGTTCAAGCTCTTGGTGATGAAATCCGCGGTCGGCTTACCGGGACGGATACCCATGATAAAGCCGCCGTTCTTCTTCAGGTTATTCGCCACTTCAACAGGGTTGAAGGTGATAACGGTATAGAAATAACTGAAGAAGATGATCAGCAGGAACATCAGCACGGTATAGATCCAGCCACCGACTTCCAGAGCATCTACCACAGCACCAAACCAGGTCTTCTCCAGCTTGGGGAAGAAATTCAGGATGGTGGGGGGCAGCATGACAAAGGACTGAGCAAAGATGATAGGCAGAACGCCGACCATATTCACCTTCAAGGGAATATTGGTGTTCTGACCGCCGTACATCTTGCGGCCTTTTACCTGCTTTGCATACTGAACAGGGATCCGACGCTCACCGTTGGTCACGAAAACCACGAAGCCGATCATTGCCAGCAAGCCGATAACCAGAACCAAAGCAACGATCCAATGGACCGCACCGGCCTGAACGTTGGCAATCAAAACGTTTGCCATACCGGGGAAGCTGGAAACGATACCGGCAAACAGAAGCATGGAGATACCGTTGCCAATACCATGCTCATTGATCTTCTCACCCAGCCACATCACGATGGCTGCGCCGACGGCGAAGGTGAAAACGATAACCAGAGCGCCGAACACGCCGGCATCCTCAGCCACAACACCAGCCGCATTCTTGAGGATGGTATAGTAACCGAAGCCCAGCAGGAAGGAGAATGCGATAGCAAGGTAGCGGGTCCAGGACTCCATGATCTTTCTACCACGCTCGCCGTCTTCCTTCATCAACCGCTCCAGGGGCGGAATGGCCACCATGAGCAGCTGCATGATGATGGATGCGTTAATATAAGGAGAAATGGACAGCGAGAAGATCGTTGCCTGCTCCATCGCACCACCAGACATGATGTTTAAATAGGAGAAGATATTACCGCTTTCTGCGTAACCCTGGAAGAGGGACTTCATCGCAGTCGCATCCAGGAACGGAACGGTAATACTACAACCCAACCGGAAGATCAGGATGATAAAAGCAGTGAATAAAAGCTTCTTTCTCAAATCCTGGATTTTCCAGGCATTTTTGAAGACGCTAAACATCTTACATCACCTCAACCTTTCCGCCGACAGCCTCGATTTTCTCTTTGGCACCTGCAGTAACCTTGACTGCCTTAACGGTGATCGCTTTGTCAACGGAACCGGAACCGATTACCTTCAAGCCGTCAAATGCCTTCTTGGCAAAACCGGCCTCGATAACCGCATTAATATCCACTACAGCGCCGGCATCGAATGCGTTCAAATCGCTGAGGTTCAAAACAACGTACTTCTTAGCGAAGATATTGTTGAAGCCACGCTTCGGAAGCCGTCTTTGCAAGGGCATCTGACCGCCTTCAAAGCCCAGACGGATGCTGCCGCCGGAACGGGCCTTCTGACCTTTATGGCCATGACCGCCGGTCTTACCGTTGCCGGAGCCGGGGCCTCTGCCCTTTCTCTTTGCAACGGAAGTAGAGCCGCTTACAGGAGCAAGTTCGTGTAATTTCATGTTTCTTCCTCCTTACTTCTCAACTTCGATCAGGTGAATGATCTTCTTGATTTTACCCTCGGTGCAAGCATTCTCGGGCTGAGTGGTCACGTCGCCGACCTTCTTAAGACCCAGGGCCTCAGCGGTAGCGATCTGATCCTTCTTACAGCCGATCAGGCTCTTTACCAGAGTAATTTTAATCGTTTTTACTTTAGCCATTGTTGTTGCCTCCCTTAACCTAAGATCTCTTCTACGGTCTTACCGCGCTTTGCGGCAACGGTGGCAGCATCAGTACAGGCAGCGAGACCTGCCAGAGTAGCGTTAACAACGTTTCTCTGATTGCGGGAACGCAGAGCCTTGGTTCTGATGTCCTTAATACCAGCCATCTCCAGTACGGCACGAACAGCGCCGCCGGCGATAACACCGGTACCGGGAGCAGCAGGCTTCATGATAACCATAGATGCGCCGTACTTACCGACGATCTCATGGGGGATAGTGGTATCCTTCATGCTGATGGTGATCATATTCTTCTTGGCATCCTCGATACCCTTGCGGATTGCTTCGGGTACTTCAGCGGCCTTACCCAGGCCGGCGCCAACACGGCCGTTGCCGTCGCCGACAACGATCAGTGCGGAGAACTTCATGATACGTCCGCCCTTAACGGTCTTGGAAACCCGGTTCAGGGACACGACTCTCTCTTGAAGGTCCAGCGTAGTTGCATCAATTTTATTAGCCATTATTCTTTCTCCTCCAATTAGAATTTCAGTCCGCCTTCACGGGCGCCCTCAGCCAGTGCCTGAACACGGCCATGGTACACAAAACCGCCTCTGTCGAACACAACGGTATCAATCTTCTTCTCGAGAGCACGCTCGGCTACGAGGGTGCCCACCTTCTTAGCGGCATCCTTGTTGCCGCCGTACTCGGTAAAGCTCTTCTCCATGCTGGAAGCGCTTACCAGAGTCACGCCGTTCACATCATCAATGATCTGGGCGTAAATATGCTTTGCAGAACGGAAAACGCAAAGACGGGGACGCTCGGGAGTTCCGGAGATCTTGGAGCGCACACGCTTATGCCGTTTAATTCTTGCAGCATTGCTATCAGGCTTCTTAACCATAATCTTATCCTCCCTTTATTACTTCGCGCCTTTACCGGCTTTACCTTCTTTATGCTTCACGACCTCATCCACATAGCGGATACCGGCACCCTTATAGGGCTCGGGGGGTCTCTTGAAACGAACGTTAGCCGCAAAATGACCAACCAGCTGCTTATCGATACCGGAGATCACAACCTTGTTCTGAGCAGGAACCTCGATGGTGATACCATCGATGGGCTCCATGATCACAGGATGGGAGTAACCCAGGTTCATGTTCAGGGTCTTACCCTGCAGCTGAGCTCTGTAACCGACGCCACGGATCTCCAACTCCTTGGAGTAGCCCTTGGTGACGCCTTCAATCATGTTGGCGATCAAAGTCCGGGTGAGGCCGTGGAGAGAGCGGTGCTCTTTCTCATCATCGGGACGGGTCACAATGATTTCAGCGCCTTCGACTGCGATCTGCATATCAGGATGCATGGTCTTGGTCAGCTCGCCCTTGGGACCCTTGACAGTGATGGTATTGTCACTGCCCAATTTCACTTCAACACCTTCGGGAATAGTGATCGGTTTTCTACCAATTCTCGACATCAGAATTCCTCCTTACCAAACGAAGGCAAGCACTTCGCCGCCAACGCCTAACTTCCGAGCCTGCTTATCGGTCATAACACCCTTAGAGGTGGACACGATGGCAGTACCCAGGCCTTTTCTTACGCGAGGCATATCCTCAACGCCGGCATAGATCCGCAGGCCCGGCTTGGAAATTCTCTTCAAGCCCTGGATGATACGGGTCTTATTCTCGCCGTACTTCAGAGTCAGAACGATATTGCCCTGCAGGCCATCGTCCTCGACCTTCATTTCCTTAATGTATCCCTCGTCCAAAAGGATCTGGCAGATTGCCTTCTTCATGTTGGAAGCGGGGATGGAAACGGTTTCATGTTTTGCAGCATTTGCATTCCGGATCCGGGTGAGCAAATCTGCGATAGGATCAGTAATCTGCATTTCTCGCTCCTCCTTACCAGCTGGATTTCTTCACACCGGGAATCTGGCCCTTGTAAGCCACTTCACGGAAGCAAATTCTGCAGATCCCGTAGTTACGCAGTTAAGCGTGAGGACGGCCGCAGATTTTGCATCTGTTGTACTCTCTCGTGGAGAATTTTTGGGTCTTTTGCTGCTTTAAGATCATAGATTTCTTAGCCATTTTAAATTCCCCCTCTTACTTCTCAAAAGGAGCGCCGAACAGAGTCAGCATCTCTTTTGCTTCTTCATCGGTCTTAGCGGTGGTAACGAACACGATGTCCATACCACGGATCTTTTCGACCTTATCGTACTGGATCTCAGGGAAAATCAGCTGTTCCTTGATACCGAAAGCATAGTTGCCACGGCCATCAAAGCCGTTAGCGTTGATTCCGCGGAAGTCACGTACACGGGGCAGAGCCACGTTGAACAGACGATCCAGGAACTCATACATTTTCTCGCCGCGCAGAGTAACCTTTGCACCAATGTTCATGCCCTCACGAACCTTGAAGTTCGCAACGGACTTACGAGCCTTGGTAGCAACGGCCTTCTGACCGGTGATCAGTGCCAGCTCAGCACATACGTTATCGATAACCTTTGCGTTGTCCTTAGCATCGCCGCAGCCAACGTTGATTACGATTTTATCCAGCTTGGGGATCTGCATCACGCTCTTGTAGCCGAATTTCTTCATCAGGGCGGGAGCGATCTCTTTGCTGTAAAGCTCAGACATTCTAGACATAATTCTTACTCCTCCTTAGAAAATTTCGCCACAATCTTTATTCTTGCAGACACGCTTGGTGACTTTCTTGTCGCCCTCGGTGATGGTGGTATGACCCATCCGGCCGGCAGTCTTGCACTTGGGGCAGACGACCTGAACCTTGGAAGCGTAGATCGCACCCTCAGCCTCAACACGGCCGCCGGCTTCACCCTGGCGACGGGGCTTTACGTGCTTGATGACCATATTGGCCTTCTCTACGATAACCTTACCCTCTTTGGGGCTGACTTCCAGGACCTTACCCTTGAGGCCCTTGGAAGCACCGGAGATCACCAGAACGGTATCACCTTTTTTAACATGCAATTTGTTCATTCTGATCGTACCTCCTCTTACAGCACTTCGGGAGCCAGGGACAGGATCTTGGTATAATCCTTATCACGCAGCTCTCTGGCCACAGGCCCAAAGATACGGGTACCTCTGGGGTTTTTATCATCACGAATAATAACGGCAGCATTCTCGTCGAAACGGATGCTGGAGCCGTCGGCTCTCTTGATGCCTTTTACAGTGCGTACGATTACCGCCTTCACAACGTCACCCTTTTTCACGGTGCCGCCGGGAGCAGCCTTCTTCACAGAGCAAACAACTACATCGCCAATACCTGCGTATCTTCTTCTCGTACCGCCAAGTACACGGATGCACATCAACTCTTTAGCACCGGTATTGTCGGCAACTTTAAGATAAGTTTGTTGCTGTATCACGACTTAGTCCTCCTTTAAATTATTTGGCCTTTTCGATGATGCGAACAAGGCGCCATCTCTTATCCTTGGAAAGAGGTCTGGTTTCCATAACCTCTACAGTATCGCCGATGCCGCATTCATTGTTCTCATCATGGGCCTTCAGCTTGTAGGTGGTCTTCATAACCTTCTTATACAAGGGGTGCTTAACGTTATCTTTAATCGCAACAACGATGGTCTTATCCATCTTATCGCTAACAACCTCGCCAACGCGGGTCTTTCTCAAAGTTCTTTCCATTTCCTTATCACTCCTTTATAAGATTACTTGGACTCACGGAGCTCAAGCTCACGAAGAATCGTATTTACACGAGCGATGTCCTTCTTGACGGCAGCGATCCGCTGGGGATTATCCAACTGATTGGTCGCGTGCTGGAATTTCAGGTTAAAAAGCTCCTTCTTCAGGTCGTTGAGCTTGATATTCAGTTCTTCTGCGTTCATTTCTCTTACTTTATTAGCCTTCATTCTTCGTCACCACCTTCAGTTTCCTTGACCACAAACTTACACTTGATGGGCAGCTTGTGCATTGCAAGGCGCATAGCCTCGCGGGCCAGCTCTTCGGGGACATCCGCGATCTCAAAGAGAATGCGGCCCGGCTTAACGACTGCTACCCAATACTCGGGAGAACCTTTACCGGAACCCATTCGGGTTTCAGCAGGCTTTGCAGTAACCGGCTTGTCGGGGAAGATCTTGATCCAAACCCGGCCACCTCTCTTGAGGTAACGGGTCATCGCAATACGGGCGGCCTCGATCTGATTGTTGGTGATCCAAGCGGGCTCGCAAGCCTGCAGACCAAACTGACCGTAAGCGATGGTGTTGCCGCGGGTAGCCTTACCCTTCATGCGGCCTCTCTGTACTCTTCTGTATTTTACTCTCTTAGGAATTAACATTACTTAGCTCCTCCTTCTTTTTTAGGAGCCTTCTTGACATCGGAGAGGATCTCGCCTTTGTAGATCCAAACCTTTACGCCGATCTTACCGTAGGTGGTATTAGCCTCGGTGAAACCGTAGTCGATATCAGCTCTCAAAGTCTGCAGAGGAATAGTACCCTCGTGATAGCATTCGCTTCTGGCGATTTCAGCACCGTTCAGACGGCCGGATACCATAACCTTGATACCCTTAGCGCCGGTTCTCATGGTGTTGCCGATCGCCTTCTTCATGGCACGACGGAAAGCAATACGCTTCTCCAGCTGCTGAGCGATAGACTCAGCAACCAGCTGGCTGCTGGTGTCCATGTTCTTAACTTCAACGATATTGATGTTGACCTTCTTACCGGTCATATCCATCAATTCCTTCTTCAGCTTCTCAATCTCAGCACCGCCGCGACCGATTACCAGACCGGGCTTGGCGCAATGCAAGAAGATGCGGATGCTGCTGCCATCAGCAGTACGCTCGATCTCGATATCGGGGATACCGGCAGCGTAGAGCTTCTTCTTCAGGAAATTACGGATATTGTAGTCTTCCAGGATCAGGTCGCCGACTTTACCGTCAGCAGCGATCCATCTGGAATCCCAGTTTTTGATGACCCCGACTCTCAGGCCGTGGGGATTAACTTTCTGACCCATTCTCTTACGCCTCCTCCAATACAATAGTCACGTGAGAGGTCCGCTTATTGATGCGGAACGCTCTGCCCTGTGCTCTGGGCATGATTCTCTTCAGGATGGGACCGGGGCAGGCATAGCACTTGGCTACGACCAGCTTGTTCACATCCATGCCGTTGTTGTTCTCGGCGTTAGCCATAGCGCTCTTGAGCAGCTTACATACCGGCTCAGAGGCGGCCTTATTGGTGTTCTGCAGAATTGCTACTGCGTATTTAGCGGGCTTATTCCGGATCAGATCCAGAACCACGCTGACCTTACGAGGAGAAATTCTGAGATATTTCAAATGTGCAGTTGCTTGCATTTCGTTCTTCCTCCTTACTTCGTGGTCTTGGAGCCTGCATGGCCCTTAAAGGTTCTGGTGGGAGCGAACTCACCCAGCTTATGACCGATCATATCCTCGGTTACATATACAGGTACATGCTTTCTGCCGTCATGGACAGCGATCGTATGACCTACAAACTCCGGAAAGATGGTGGATGCTCTGGACCAGCTCTTGAGAACTCTCTTTTCGCCGGACTCATTCATCGCCTGAATTCTTGCATAAAGCTTAGGATCTACAAAAGGTCCTTTTTTAACACTTCTACTCATTATTCAATCTCCTCCTTCCAGATTACTTCGCGTTCCGACGCTTCACAATGAACTTGTCGGTCTTGGCCTTTTTGCTTCTGGTCTTGTAGCCCAGAGTGGGTTTACCCCAGGGGGTTACAGGGCCGCTGCGGCCGATGGGGGACTTACCCTCACCACCACCGTGGGGGTGATCGCAGGGGTTCATAACAGAACCACGAACGGTGGGGCGAATACCCATATGACGCTTTCTACCGGCCTTACCGATAGAAACGTTCGCGTGCTCACCATTGGATACGACACCGATGGTAGCCATGCAGTTCAGCCGAACCAGACGAACCTCGCCGGAGGGCAGACGAACCTGCGCATAGCCGTTCTCCTTCGCCATCAGCTGAGCGCTGTTACCGGCGGAACGAACCAGCTGAGCACCCTTACCGGGATACAGCTCGATGTTGTGGATAACGGTACCAACAGGGATGCTTTCGATGGGCAGTGCGTTGCCGGGCTTAATGTCGGCGGTGGCACTGGAAATAACAGTGTCGCCAACCTTCAGGCCTTCGGGGCATACGATATATGCCTTTTCGCCATCCTCATACTGAAGAAGAGCGATGAAAGCGGTACGATTAGGATCGTACTGGATGGAGGTTACAGTTGCGGGAACATCCATCTTATTTCTCTTAAAGTCAATGATTCTGTACTTGACTTTGTTGCCGCCGCCCTGATGGCGAACGGTGATGCGGCCATAGCTGTTTCTACCGGCATTCTTCTTGACGGTGGTCAAGAGGGAACGCTCGGGAGCGTCCTTGGACAGACAGCTGTAATCCACATTGCTCATCTGGCGTCTGGCCGGAGAAGTCGGTTTATAAGTTTTCATTGCCATAACTTTGCTCCTCCTTACATCATGCCGTCAAAGAACTCGATGGTCTTTGAATCAGCAGTCAATTTCACATAGGCTTTCTTCCAAGCGGCAGTCTTGCCCACATGGACGCCCATTCTCTTTTCTTTACCACTTACGTTAACAGTGGTAACCTTCTCAACGGAAACCTTGAAGATTTCCTCAACCGCATTTTTGATCTCGATCTTATTGGCATCCTTTGCTACCTGGAAGACGTAGGTCTTATCCTGCATAGCTGCCATGGATTTTTCGGAGACAATGGGTTTCATAATAATATCGTAATTAGATTTCATTATGCATAAACCTCCTCAAGTTCCTTTACGGCATCCTGAGTCAGGATCAGAGTGTCATGCTTCAGGATCTCGTAAGTGTTGATGGTGTTTACACGAGCGGCGGTCACGCCGGGAATGTTGGCTGCGCTCTTCACGAAGAAGAGGTTGGTCACGTTGTTGACCACCAGAGCATTCTCAGTGTTGAGGGCCTTCATCATGCCAACAACCGTCTTGGTCTTATATTCTTCCATATCGATCTTATCCAGAACGATCAGCTTGCCTTCAGCCAACTTGGAGGAGATAGCGCTCAGGAGAGCCAGCTTCTTCACCTTCTTGTTCATGCTGAAGCGATAGTCACGGGGCTTGGGAGCGAAGACGATACCGCCGTGGGTCCACTGAGGGCTGCGGGTAGAACCCTGACGGGCACGACCGGTTCCCTTCTGACGCCAGGGCTTGATGCCGCCGCCGGAAACCTCCGCGCGGGTCAGAGCAGACTGAGTGCCCTGACGCTGATTAGCCAGATAATTGGTGACTGCCATATGCATAGCAGCTTCATTTACGTTTACGCAAAAAATGGATTCGTTCAGGTCCATGGTGGACACCTTAGCGCCACTCATATCAAATACATCAATATTAGCCATTTAATTTATCCCCCTTACTCAACCATTTTTAACGGTGTTCTTAACGGTGACGATGGAGCCCTTAGGACCGGGAATCGCACCCTTAACAACCAAAAGATTATTCTCGACATCGACCTTTACTACGTCAAGATTCTGGACAGTTACCTTCTCGGCACCCATGTGGCCGGGCATCTTCTTTCCTTTATAAATACGGGAAGGAGAAGAGCAGGCGCCCATGGAACCGGCGTGGCGATGGATCGGGCCGCTACCGTGGGTCATAGGACCGGAGCGCTGGCCGTTGTATCTCTTAATGGTACCGGCAAAGCCCTTACCCTTAGAAATACCGGTGACATCTACACAGCTGCCGACTTCGAAGGCATCTGCGGTGATGACATCGCCTACATTATAATTATCTGCGTCCTCCAGACGAAACTCCTTCAGAACTTTCTTTGCTGCCACGCCAGCCTTCTCGAAGTGACCCTTCATAGGCTTGGTGACCTTCTTCTCAGCCAGATCCTCATAGCCCAGCTGCAGAGAAGCGTAGCCGTCGTTCTCAACGGTCTTCTTCTGAACAACAGTGCAAGGACCAGCCTGAATTACTGTTACCGGAATGACGTTGCCCATTTCATCAAAAACCTGGGTCATTCCGATTTTCTTACCGATAATACCTTTCTTCATTGTGTTTACCTCCATAATGGTTATTGGTTGGTTTTCACCAACATGACCTTCTCACCCGAGCGATTACAGCTTGATTTCAAGCTCAACGCCGGCAGGAAGTTCTACGCTTGCCAGAGCCTCAGCGGTCTTGGCGGCGGGCTTAACGATGTCGATCAGACGCTTGTGCGTTCTGCGCTCGAACTGCTCTCTGGAATCCTTGTACTTATGAACAGCACGCAGGATGGTCACAACCTCTTTCTTGGTGGGCAGAGGAATCGGACCGGATACAACCGCGCCGGTTCTCTGGGCGGTCTCCAGGATCTTCTGAGCAGCCTGATCCACCAGGGTGGAATCGTAGCCCTTGATTCTGATTCTGATTTTTTCAGCCATTCTGAGTTAGCCTCCTTTTAGTATTTGACTCTTGGGATTTAGCAACTTTGACGGAAAATTCTTTAACACACAGCCGGGTGTTTCACCGGGATGGCTAAAATAAATCGGGATTTTCACCCGTACAAAGCTCCCATTCTCAAAAGCGGCTTACGCAGCAGACCCGCGCAGTTCCAAAGAACGGCCTTTGTTTTCCTCAAACTTTCGCCCGGCTCTCGGCCGGACTTGCTCAGCGGAAATTCCCCATAAACGCCGGGGAAAAATCGGCGCTATGGCCACCTCCCGCTTCGTCGCATCCGAAGTCAGCCTGTATATGATAACACACCCGTCCGGGAATTTCAAGTGTTTTTTTAAAAAAATTTCACTTTTTTCACAAACTTTTTTCCTAAAATTCTGTGAAATTGCACAAACCACAATTTCTTGTGTTTTTGGTTCATTTTATATCAAAATACGGCATTTATCTTTACAGAACATTTTTTTAATGATATAATGTAAGTGTCTTTATAGCGCATTATATAATAAGGTAGAAATTTTAATAGGAGGTATCTCTCGACATGAAAGAACCGATCTTAGTAATTATGGCAGCCGGTATGGGAAGCCGTTACGGCGGATTAAAACAAATCGACCCCGTTGACCCCCAAGGGCATATCATTATGGACTTTTCTGTTTATGATGCTATGCAGGCGGGTTTCAAAAAATTTGTGTTTGTTATCAAAAAGCAGATCGAGGAAGATTTCAAAGCAACCATTGGCCGCCGGATTGAAAAGGTGGCAGAGGTGCATTATGC
>JAZNVY010000263.1:0-8328 GCA_045593105.1 Eubacteriales bacterium | reverse complement strand
TGTCTTCCTAAGACCGCTTGGCCTCCGACTTGATTTTTTAATGATGATAGTTTTCCATGAGGCGGGTGTACTTTTTATAGAGTTCCATATACTTATTGTATTGCGCGCGGTTGATTTTACCGCTTGTATAGTACTCCTCTGTCTTCTGCCCCAACATTTTGCGGCAATCATGGGCAGCGTCCTTATAATTATTAGATAGAAAGTTTTTAAGCTCCGAAAAAATAAAATCCAAATCTTTTTCAGCTCTCGATTTAAATAAGAACAATCAAGACCCTCCTTGCTCTATAAAAGACATCCCAAGTCCAAAGGGACTTGGGATGTTTTTAATTGATGTTTATGCCTTTTTCAGCCGTCTTACTTATCAAGACGTGCTTCGAAGTCGGCGAGCTCCTTCTTCAGCTCTGCAGGCAGAGTGTCGTACTTATCAAACTTGGAGTAGAACTCCTTGATGCCGACGATATCCTCTTTCCAAAGATCCTTATCCACAGAGAGAAGACCCTTGACGGTATCCAGATCAATGTCCTTGAGACCCTCGATGTTGATGTCCTCAGCCTTGGGCAGGTAACCGATGGCGGTCTCCTCGGCGTCGGCCTTACCGGCGCAACGATCCAGGATCCACATCAGCACGCGCAGGTTATCGCCGAAGCCCGGCCAGATGAAGTTGCCTTCATCGTCGGTACGGAACCAGTTGACGTTGAAGATCTTGGGAGCATGGGGGATCTTCTTACCCATCTCGATCCAGTGTGCGAAATAGTCGCCCATGTTGTAGCCGCAGAAGGGCAGCATTGCCATGGGGTCACGACGGACGACACCGACAGCGCCGGCAGCGGCAGCGGTGGTCTCGGAAGCCATGATGGAGCCTACGAAGACGCCGTGGTTCCAGTCGAAGGACTGATATACCAGGGGAGCAGTCTTAGCACGGCGGCCGCCGAAGACGATAGCGTCGATGGGCACACCGTTGGGATTATTGAACTCCTTGGAGATGCAGGGGCAGTTCTCGGCAGGAGCGGAAAAGCGGCTGTTGGGATGGGCGGCGCAGGTGCTCTTGTCCTTCTTATCGAACTTAGCGGGATCCCAGGGATCGCCCTTCCAGTCGATGGCGTTCTCAGGCAGCTCTTTGTTGAGGCCTTCCCACCATACGGTATTGTCTGCAGTGTGGCAAACGTTGGTGAAGATGGTATCCTTCATGGTAGAAGCCAGCGCATTGGGGTTGGACTTCTCGTTGGTACCGGGAGCCACGCCGAAGAAACCGTTCTCGGGGTTCATGGCATAGAGGCGGCCGTCCTCACCGATGCGGAGCCAGGAGATATCGTCGCCGACGCACCATACTTTATAACCCTTGGAAGCATAGTACTCGGGGGGGATCAGCATGGCCAGGTTGGTCTTACCGCAAGCAGAGGGGAATGCGGCGCAGATATAGCGAACCTCGCCTTCGGGGTTCTCAACGCCCAGGATAAGCATATGCTCAGCCATCCAGCCCTCGTTCTTGCCCAGGTAAGAAGCGATACGCAGAGCAAAGCACTTTTTGCCCAAAAGAACGTTACCGCCGTAACCGGAGTTGACGGACATGATGGTATTGTCCTCGGGGAAGTGCATGATATATTTCTTCTCGGCATTCATCTGAGCTCTGGAGTGCAGGCCCTTGACGAACTCGCCTTCACCAAGAGCTTCCAGAACCTTGGCGCCGATACGGGTCATGATGTGCATATTCAAGACAACGTAGATGCTGTCGGTCAGCTCGATACCGATCTTGGAGAAGGGAGAGCCGATCACGCCCATGCTATAAGGAATAACGTACATGGTGCGGCCCTTCATGGCGCCGTCAAACAGCTCGTACATCATCTTATAGGCTTCCTGGGGATCCATCCAGTTGTTGGTGGGGCCGGCTTCCTTTTCGGTGCGGGCACAGATAAAGGTACGGTCCTCGACGCGTGCAACGTCCAAAGGATCGGTGCGATGGAGATAACAGCCGGGGAGCTTCTCCTGATCCAGCTTTTCGATTTCGCCGGTAGAGCAGGCTTCTGCGCGCAGAGCCTCCAGCTGAGCTTCGCTGCCGTCGATCCAAACGATCTTCTCGGGCTTGGTGATAGCGGCCATCTCGTCGATCCAGGTCAATAATGCTTGGTTCTTGGTGGTCATGGGTTTGTTCCTTCCTTAAAAAATATTTATAATTAAATTATACTTGCTGATTTTTACCTTTGCAATCCCTATTTTTGCTAAAGTTTGAAAAATTATCCGTTTTTCTTTTGTGCAAGTTTGTAGAGATGGCAAAATTCTGCCGGGGTAAAGGTCTCCGCACGGCTGTTTTCGGGCAGTCCGGCCTCCAAAAGTAACGAAAGGAGACCGTTTTTATCAATAGATAAGAACTGCTGCAATGCGGCAGAAGAGGAGATCTTTTTCCGCCGGGCGGCGAAAGCCGCCTGGGCGAATTTGATGAACCGATCTCCCTTAGGACGATCCTTTTTAGGGGTCAGCCGCAGGACTGCGCTATGGACGTGGGGCGCCGGGTAAAAGCAATGGGGCGGCACCTCAAAAAGCAGCTCCCCCTCGCAAAGGGCTTGGGTGATGACCGAGGCGGCGCGGTATTCCTTACTGCCGGGGCCGGCAAGAAGCCGTTCCGCCACCTCCCGTTGCACCATCAGAACGGCGCCTTCCCATGCATCAATGCTGCGAAAAAGATGGAGCAGGATGTCGGTAGTAATATAATAAGGCAGGTTGCCGACGATATGATAGGATTTTCCGCCAAAGGGCTGAGAAAGGTCGGTCTTTAAAATATCCTGCCAGAGAAAGGCGTGGTTTTCATAGGGAACCTCCGCTTGGAGCAGGGGCTCCAGCTTGCGGTCGATCTCCACCGTCAGCACCTCTTGGGCGCCTTGGCATAAAAGTCCGGTCAGCGAGCCGATTCCGGCACCGATCTCTAAGATCCGCTCTGCCGGGCAGGCGGCGTCGGCGATCTCCTGCAGGACGGCACCGTCCCGAAGAAAGTTTTGACCTAAGCTTTTGGCGGTAGCCAGATGATATTGGGCGAGGATCGCCCCAACGTTAGGATCATTCATAATCTCTCACCAATCCGATCACCTTTCCGAGGATGGTACAGTCCTTGGTATAGATGGGTTGCAGCAGCTCGTTTTCCGGCTGCAGCCGGACGCCGTCCTTTTCCCGATAAAATCGCTTGACGGTGGCGGCATCGTCCAGCCAGACTGCCGCGATCTCGCCGTTCTCCACGATGGAGGTCTGCGCCAGGATGACGGTATCGCCGTCCAAAATGCCGGCGTTGATCATACTGTCTCCGCGTACCTTGAGGGCGAAAAGCGAGCGGTTTCTGGCAAGCTCCGGACGAACCTGCAGATAGCCCTCAATATGCTCTGCCGCCATCAAAGGCTCGCCGGCGGCGATGGTGCCTAAGATGGGCACCGGCAGATTACCGCTTTGCCCGGGCAGGAAGCGCCGCCGCCCCTCGCGCAGGAGCAACCCTTGCTCCTCCAGCCGCGTCAAGGAGGATGCGATCATGCTGGGAGAAGAAATAGAGAGCGCCGCCATCAGCTCGCGGACGGTGGGAAATCTCCCCTCCCCTTCCATTCTGCGGCAAATGGCTTGGTAGACCGCTTGATCCCGTTCTTTTACTTTTTCAGAAATACTTCCCTTGATCATTTCAGATGAATTGGAAGGTGGAGATCATTTCCTCGGCATTTTTGAGGAAATAGCTATAGCTGCTGAACTCCGCCATATAGGTCACGACGTAGACGAACTTCCCTTTCTGGGTAAAGATCTGCAAAAAGCGCATCTCGCTGGTGGTAGAACCGTCCTTAGCGTCGGTGCTTTCGTAGACGATCTGATAAGCCGGCTGACCGCCCAGAGTCACGTCCGTCTCGGAGACCAGCTTATAATTCTTGAGGGTGCTTTCCAGCTTGCCCACGTAGCCTTTCACGTAATTATTATACGCGTCTTCCCCGTCCATATCCAGCTCAAACCGCCGGACGGAGACGGATTCGTTATAATCGTCACTGTAGCCCTCCGCCGGAGTCAGAAAAACGGCCAGGCCGTTGGCGTTATCGGCGGATTTGCTCCAAAAAGAGGGATATTCCATGGAAAAGCCCAGGGGTGTGGAGCGAAACAGTTTGTAATTTTCCAAGGTCGCTTTATGGCATCCGGTGCCAAAGATCAAAAGGACTGCCAGCAAAAGGGCAAGAATTCTTTTTTTCATGAACTGCTCCTTAAATACATAATTATAATCATTCTAACATAGGTTTCGACATTTTACAATAGAAATCAAACAGAACGCCGGAACTGGCCGGCGGTGACTCCCATTTCAGCTTTAAAGACTCGGCAAAAGGTCTTGGTATCGGAAAATCCGGTTTCAGCGGCGATCTCCTCCACCGCGCGGTCTGTCTTTTTCAGTAACGTGCAGGCGGTCTCGATGCGGTGTCGGTTTAATGCCTGATGGAAGGTCTGACCGGTTATCCGTCGGAAGACCCGGCAGAAGTTACTTTTACTGAATCCGCAGAGGGCTGCCGCCTCCTCAACCGTGATGCCGGAGGCATACTGCTCGTAGATCAGTTCCAATGCCCGATCCACCTTTTCTATGGCACGCAGATCGCCGTCCATCGTCGTTTCCGTTTCCGACACGTCCAATTTTCGCAAAATTAGGGCGCAAAGCTGATATAAAATCCCTCTCCCCTCCAATTCGGCAGTATGATCCGTGCTATTTTTGGCTTGGATCAACTGTAGGACCAGGTCGTTTAGGGAAGCGTTTTCCTCCGCGCGCAGGACGGGATTTTTGGCGGCAACCTTTGCCAAAGGCTCAAAATAGCTCCCCAAAAAGAGAGGTCCCACCTCCATCGCGACGGAAAGGCCAAGTGCGTCTTGATTCTCTGCAGATTCGTGGGCATTCATCGAGCCGATGACCAAAAGGTCGCCGGCGGTCAGCTCATGGCGCACCTTATTGACCAGCAGCGTGCACCGCCCCTCCAGGCAACAAAAAAATTCGATCTCCGGATGGCGATGAAGATGAAAGCTTTTGGAGCGGCGGACGCCGCTGAGATAATATGGTTTTTGTCCGGTAAGCAATTTTTGGTAAATCATGATCCCATCTCCCAGTTTGATTATAGACGATTCCTATGGTTTCGTCAATGCGTTGATGGTACTTTTTGTGAAGTTATTAGGAAAAAACGAGGTTGTCTCTCTGCCCTCTTTGCCTTAAAATGGAACTATAAAAAGAAAAGGAGTGCAAGCAGATGGTATATCAATTTGAGAACCCTCGATACGTGGAAAAAGTGGAAGGCAAATTCCGCATGGGAGGCAAGAACCCGGACGGCGTGGAGATCTATGCCAATAACCTCTATCTGACCCGGGACGGCAAGCCCTTTTATCCGATTGCAGGTGAAATGCCGGTGACCCGTACTCGCAGAGCCCATTGGGAGGATCGAATTATAAAAATGAAGGCAGACGGCGTCAATACGGTGTCTACCTACCTTTTTTGGTGTGTCCATGAGTTCGAAGAGGGCAAGTTTGACTTTACCGGCGATAAGGACATCCGCTATTTTCTGGAGATGTGCCATAAGCATGATATGATGGTCTCCTTGCGGATCGGCCCCTGGGTCACCTCCGAGCATCTTTGCGGCGGCTTGGCACCCTGGATCGTTCAGTCCGGAGAATATAAGTGGAGAACCAATGATCCCAAGTACCTGGCAAAGGTGAAGATTTGGTATGAAAAGGTCTATGAGCAGGTTCATCCTTATTTATATAAAAACGGCGGAAATATCATTATTATGCAGATCGACAACGAAATGCTGGATAATGCCGAGCATCTGCAAGCTTTGAAGGAGCTGGCTATCAGCGTCGGATTGGAAGCACCCATCTATACCATCACCGGCTGGGGCAAAAACGGTGGCTCTCTTTTCCACGATTATGAATTTATTCCGGTTTGGGGCGGCTATCCCGACGCTCCTTTCTACACCGGCACCAATAAGCGCCGTCCGGCAGGGCATTTTGAGTTTACCAAGAACCGCAACGCTCCGGATATTGCGGATCAGGCGATCTTCAACCAGGAGGATTTTCCCCCTGCCCATATCAATTATGACGAGTATCCCAACTGCTGGGCAGAACTGGGCATCGGCGGCAACCAAGCGAAGCATCGGCGCCCCTGGCTGAAGGCCGACGATAACTTTGCCATGGCGCTGACCAAGTTGGGCGGCGGCATGAATATGATCGGCTACTATATTTTTGCCGGCGGCAGAAATATGCTGATCAACGGCAATGCGCTGAACCTTTGGCACGGACCCTGGGCAAAGCGGTGCTACCCCATCATCAGCTATGAATTCACCGCCGCCATTCGGGCGTCCGGTAATCTGACCCCCACCTACCGCCGGATGAAGCTGATCAATCATTTCTTTAATACTTACGGCGCAGAGCTTTGCGAGATGCAGACGGTGCTGACCGACCAGAAGAACGACCGCTACGATCTGAAGCATCTGCGGTATGCCGCCCGACTGAATAAAGAGAACGAGGGCTATATCTTCGTCAATAACTTTATGCACGCCTACCAGAAGGACGGCTATACCGACGTGCAGTTCAAAATGCCGGACGGCAACGTGGTTCCGGAAAAGGGCATGAACGTGCCGGAGAATTACTCCTTCTTTATCCCCTACCGCATCCGCTACGGCAGCCATTTAGCGGAGTACGCTACGGTTGAACCGCTGACCAAATGGGGCAATACCTATTTCTTCGTGGCGATCGGTGACGTAGAGCCGATCTATAAATTCGAGGGAATGGAGCCCATCGCCGCCAAGGTTGGGAAAGAGAATGGTTTCAAGCTGGGCGAGGATACCTTTATCACCCTCACTCGGGAAGAGGCGGAGCGGATGTGTATCTTCACCGACGGCATCTACCTCGGCGATGGCTGCGACCTGACCGAGACCAAGCAGGACGGCATCAGCGCCGCCGGCTGGGACAGCTACGCTTACTGGCACTATGAGGACGGCGCCTGGGTGTATACCCAAGTGGCGCGTGAGCCAAACCTGGCAGAGGTGACCTGGGAGGAGATCCAAGATCCCGGCTTGGATCGGAAGTTCTTCTATGAACTGCAATCCACCGGCTATGAGGGCGAAAGCTACGAACATTTCCCCGATTGGCCGCTGAAGTTCTACCGCCTCAAGGTCAACGGCTCCAATGGCTATGTGCATCTCCGCTATAGCGGTGATAGCGCCCAGCTTTATTGCGACGGCATCCTCTCCGACGATGATTTCTTCATGAACGGCGATTGGGTGGTGCAGGCAGAGATGATGGACGGCAAGGATTGCATCGTGGTCATTTCGGAGTATCAGCATAATATTTATATCGAAGTCGAACCCCAAAGCGACCACGATCTCCATGAAGTCGTGGTAACCGCAGAATAAAAAGCGTGCCGATGGCAAAAGCCATCGGCACATTTATTTTGACATTGTCGAGGGGGTGTGTTATCATATTATTTTGAAAGGAAGTAATCAATATGGCAAAAGAATCCAATAAATATACCTCCATCGGCGGAAGTGCGCTGATCGAGGGCGTCATGATGCGGGGCGAGGATCGGATGGCCATCGCCTGCCGCCGCAACGATGGGACGATCCAGATGAAGGTGGAGCCCGTCCAAAATCAAAAGAAATGGTTTAGCAAGATCCCCATCCTTCGGGGCGTCATCAATTTCATCCTTTCCATGAAAATGAGTTACGGCTGCCTGATGTATTCGGCAGACGTTTCCATGGAGGGCTTGGAGGAGCCGGAAAATCCTTCCAAGGTGGATAAATTTCTGGATAAGCTGTTGGGCAAGACCGGCATGGCGGTTCTCGGCGCAATCGCGATGGTCTTGGGATTGGCACTCTCCCTCTTTTTGTTTATGTACCTGCCGGCGCTCTTTACCGGCTGGGCGATGGAAGGGGCGCACCCGGTGCTGAAGGCCGTCGTAGAGGGCATGATCAAGATCGCCGTCTTTTTGGCGTACCTGCTTTTGGTGTCGCTGATGCCGGATATGCGCCGGACGTTCCAGTACCATGGCGGTGAGCATAAATCTATTTTCTGCTATGAGGGCAAGCAGGAGTTGACCCCCGAAAATGCCATGAAATGTAGGCGCCTGCACCCCCGGTGCGGTACTTCGTTTATGTTTTTCACCCTGTTGATCAGCATGGTGGTGGCGATGTTGCTGCCTTGGGGCAGCCGCCTGGTGCGGACGCTCATCAAGATCGCCTTTATTCCCCTGGTGATGGGCATTGCGTATGAATTCATCCGCTATGCCGGCAAGCACGACAACCTTTTGACCCGGATCATCTCCGCTCCCGGTCAATGGTTCCAGCTGAT
>JAZNVY010000262.1:0-5750 GCA_045593105.1 Eubacteriales bacterium | reverse complement strand
GGATAAGATCGTCGGCCCCGGCAACGCCTTTGTGGCAGAGGCCAAAAAGCAGGTCTTCGGGCAGGTGTCTATTGATATGATCGCAGGCCCCAGCGAGATCTTAGTGGTTGCCGATGGCAAGAGCGTGCCGAAGCACGTGGCGGCGGGTCTCCTCTCTCAGGCGGAGCATGATAAACTGGCCAGCGCGGTGCTGGTCACCGATAGCATGGAGCTTGCCAAAGCGGTGCAGGCGGAGTTGGAACGTCAAATTCCGCTCCTCCCTCGGGCAGAGATCGCCCGGGCTTCCATCGACAATAACGGTAAGATCATCGTGGCAGAGGATCTGCGAGTGGTCATCGAGATCGCAAATGAGATCGCACCGGAGCATCTGGAACTGATGGTGGAGAATCCCTTTGATTATCTGGACGGCATCAAGCACGCCGGTTCTATCTTTATGGGACGCAACTGCCCCGAGGCGCTGGGCGACTATTACGCCGGTCCTAATCACACCCTGCCTACCAGCGGTACTGCCCGGTTCAGCAGTCCCCTTTCGGTGGATGATTTCGTCAAGAAAAGTCAGTATACCTATTATACCCGGGAGGCGCTGGAGCGCGTAGGACGGGACGTGGCGTACTTTGCGGAGCAGGAAGGGCTTTCTGCCCATGCCCGGAGCGTCACCGTCAGATTGGATGAGGAAAAATGAGTCGTTTTTTAAAAGAGCAATACAAAAAATTAGAGGCTTATACCCCCGGCGAGCAACCCCGGGATATGCAGTATATCAAGCTCAACACCAATGAATCTCCCTTCCCTCCGGCACCCTCGGTGGTGGCGGCGATGACCGGAGAGGAGGTGGAGCGGCTTCGGCTGTACTCCGATCCCACCGCGAAGGGACTTCGGGAGAAGCTGGCCGGACTGTATGGCGTGGAGCCGGAAAATATTTTTCTTTCCAATGGCTCCGATGATATTTTGAACTTCGCTTTTATGGCCTTCGGCGCGGATGGCGCGGTCTTTCCGGATATTACCTACGGCTTTTATACGGTTTTTGCCGACCTGCACGGCGTCCCTTATGAGGAGCAACCTTTGCTGGAGGATTTTACCGTCAACAAAGAGGATTATTTCGGCAAGAATAAACTGATCGTAATCGCTAATCCCAATGCGCCCACCGGCATTTCCTTGGCGCTTTTCGAAATTGAGGAGATCTTGAAGAGCAATCCGGAGCAGGTGGTGGTGATCGACGAGGCCTACGTGGACTTCGGCGGCAAAAGCTGCTATCCGCTGATCGCTAAGTATGAAAATCTTTTGGTGGTACGTACCTTTTCCAAATCCCGTTGCCTGGCCGGCGGACGGCTGGGCTACGCCATCGCCCCCAAGGGGCTGATCGAGGACTTGGAGAAGATCAAATATTCCACCAATCCCTATAATATCAACCGCCTGACCATGCTTCTTGGGGAAGCGACGGTGGAGGCGGAGGAGTATTACCAAGAAAAATGCCGGGAGATCATTCGCGTGCGGCAGGAAACGGCGGCGCGTCTTAAGGAACTGGGCTTTACCGTCCTGCCCTCCGATGCCAATTTCCTTTTTGCCAAAAGCGGGAAGATCGACGGCGAGAAGCTTTACCTGGAACTGAAAAAACGGGGCATCCTGGTGCGGCATTTTACCAAAGCGCGCATCAAGGACTTTAACCGTATTACTATCGGTACCGCCGAGCAGATGGACTGCTTCTGCCGGACGGTAGCGGAGATCCTGGAGGAACAAGTATGAGAACTGCAAAAATTGAGCGGAAGACCGCAGAGACCGAAATTCAGTTGACCCTGAATTTAGACGGCACCGGCAAAAGCACCGTTGATACCGGCATTGGCTTTATGGATCATATGCTGACCCTCTTTGCCGCCCACGGTAAATTTGATCTTGCTATCACCTGCAAGGGCGATGTCCGGGTGGACGATCATCATAGCGCTGAGGACATTGGCATTTGTTTGGGCAAAGCCTTTGAGAAGGCGCTGGGGGAAAAGCGCGGCATCAATCGTTACGGCAGCTTCATTCTGCCCATGGACGAAGCGCTGATCCTTTCTGCCGCCGACCTTTCCGGCAGAACCTGCCTTTGCTATGATCTCGCCATCCCTACTGAGAAGATCGGCACCTTTGACAGTGAACTGATCGAGGAATTCTGGCTGGCCTTTACCCGTCAGTGTCCCATGAGCCTGCATATCCGTAAGCTGGCCGGCACCAACGCACATCACATTGCGGAAGGATGCTTTAAGTCGGTGGCGCGGACCCTTCGGGCGGCGGTAGCGGAGGACGGCACCCAGGACATTCCGTCCACAAAAGGAGTATTATAATGATTGGAATTATCGACTACGGCGTGGGAAATCTTTTTTCCCTGAAATCTTCTCTGGAGTCCATCGGCCAGGAGGTCTTCGTTTCCGGTAAGGAAGAGGAGCTGGAGAAAGCCGACCGGCTGATCCTGCCCGGCGTGGGTGCCTTCGGCGACGCGGCGGCAAAGCTCCGGGAAAACGGCCTGGACGGCTTTGTCAAAGCCCAGGCAGCCGCCGGTAAGCCTCTGATGGGCATCTGCCTCGGTATGCAGCTGCTTTTTGAAAAGGGGTATGAATACGGTGAGCATGAGGGATTGGGGCTTCTTAAGGGCAAGGTCGTCCCCATGGAAGGGGTCATCCCAAAAGAATTGAAGATCCCCCATATCGGCTGGAATGCCCTGCATTTTCAGCAAAAGGACTGTCCTCTTTTTAAGTACGTTCAAGAGGACGATTGCGTTTATTTCGTTCATTCTTATTATGCCGAGGGGTGCGGAGACGCCCTGGCGGCTTCGGCGGAATACGGGGAGGAATTGACCGCCGCCGTGGCAAAGGACAATATATTCGGCTGTCAGTTCCATCCCGAAAAAAGCGGCAAGGTGGGTCTTGCCATTCTGAAAGCGTTTTGCGAGGTATAATGCATGAATATTTTTCCGGCAATTGATCTGGTGGGCGGTAAGGCGGTGCGCCTTTTCAAGGGCGATTATGCCGAGATGACCGTCTATCATGAAGATCCCCTGGCGGTGGCCAAGGCCTTTGAGACGGCCGGGGCAAAATTTATCCATTTGGTGGATCTGGAGGGCGCTAAAAGCGGCGTTCCTGCCAATCTTGCCACCATCGAAAAGATTGTAAAAAATACCGATCTTTTCGTGGAGGTGGGGGGCGGAATCCGCAATATGGAGATCGCCGAGGCTTATCTCAAAATCGGGGTGGATCGGGTGATCCTGGGTACGGCGGCGGTGACCGACGAAGCCTTTTTAAAGGAAGCGCTTTCCAAATACGGTGAAAAGGTGGCGGTGGGCGTCGATCTTAAGGACGGGTTTGTCGCCATCAAGGGCTGGACGGAAAAATCCACCGAGACTGCCGACGACTTTTTTGCCAAAATGCAAGCTCTCGGCGTGCGGACGGTGATCTGTACCGATATTTCCAAGGACGGTGCCATGCAGGGCACCAACCGGGATCTTTATCGGGAATTGAGCAAAAAATATACGATCGATCTCATTGCCTCCGGCGGCGTATCCTCCATGGAGGATATTACGGCGCTCCGGGCAATGGATCTATATGGCGCCATCATCGGCAAGGCTTATTATATCGGCGCCATTGATTTAAAACAAGCGATTGAGGTGGCTAAATGATCACGAAAAGAATTATCCCCTGCCTGGACGTCAAAAACGGACGGGTGGTCAAGGGTGTCAATTTCCAGGGTCTTTCGGACGTTTCCTCTCCGGTGGAGCTGGGAAAATATTATAGTGAGTGCGGTGCGGACGAGCTGGTGTTTTACGATATCACTGCCTCTGCCGAGGGGCGCACCATCTTTACTGATATTCTGAAAGAGGTGGCGCGCACCATCTTCATTCCGCTGACGGTGGGCGGCGGCATCAATACCCTGGAGGATTTCGATCGGGTATTGAAGTGCGGTGCCGATAAGGTCAGCGTCAATTCCGCCGCCATCCGTAATCCGGCTCTCATTGCCGCGGCGGAAAAGAAATACGGCGATCAATGCGTCGTCATCTCTGCGGACGTCAAGCGTGTGGACGGTGTCTATCGGGTCTTTGCCAAGGGCGGCAGAGAGAATACCGGCATGGAAGCCATCGAATGGATCAAGCGTTGCGTCGGCAACGGTGCCGGTGAGGTGGTGCTCAATTCCATCGATACCGACGGCGTCAAGGGCGGCTTTGATCTCCCCATGCTGGAGGCAGTCAGTAATGCAGTCAACGTCCCGGTCATTGCCTCCGGCGGTGCCGGTTGCGTGGAGGATTTTGTGACCCTCTTTAAGACTCTGCCCAAAGTAGATGCCGGTCTTGCAGCCTCCATCTTCCATTTCGGGGAAGTCAAGATCGCCGATCTGAAGCAGACTTTAAAAGAAAACGATATTAACGTGAGGTTATAAAATGGAACTTAGTAATCTGAAATTTGATGCAAACGGACTGATCCCCGCCATCGTAGTGGATGCGGAGACCGATCGGGTACTGACTCTGGCTTATATGAACGAGGAAAGCTTGAAGATTTCCCTGGAAAAGGGGCTGACCTGCTTCTGGAGCCGCTCCCGGCAGGAGCTTTGGCTGAAGGGGGAGACCAGCGGCAATTATCAGCATATCCTTTCCGTTACCGCCGATTGCGACGGCGATGCTCTGGTGGTTAAGGTCAAAAAGGACGGTCCCGCCTGCCATTTGGGCACCGATTCCTGCTTTACCAATGAACTTTTTAATAATGGGGAAGAGCCGTTTTCCTTAGAAGGGCTGTATGCCCTCCTGAAAGGGCGCAAGGAGACTCTGCCTGAGGGCTCTTATACCACCTATCTCTTCCAAAAGGGCTTAGATAAGATCTTGAAAAAGGTGGGCGAGGAGTCTACCGAGGTCATCATCGCCGGTAAGGCGGAGGACAAAAATGAAACCGTCTATGAGATCGCCGATCTGGCGTATCATATCATGGTGCTGATGGTGGAAATGGGGATTTCGGTGGAGGATATCCGTAAGGAATTGGCCGGCCGTCACGTCATTGATCATAAGGTTAAGCAGGAAAAAATGGTATGATTAAAGGGGACTTTCATATCCATACCGTTTTCAGCGACGGTGAAAATACGCCGGAAGAAATGGTGCTTGCCGCCTTGGCGTGCGGCTATACCCATCTCGGTTTTTCCGACCATTCCTATGTCGCGACCCAGTTCGGTTATTGTTTAAAAGAGGGCGGTGCGGTTGCTTATCAGGCAGCGATCCGTGCCCTGCAGGAGAAGTACCGGGGCAAGATCGAGATCCTTTGCGGTATCGAGCAGGACTATTATTCCAAGGAGCCGACGGATGAATATGACTATCTCATCGGCTCGGTGCACGAGCTGCATCCCCGGGGTGTGGATTGCAAGGTGGATCACGGACTGGTTTTGCAGGAAAAGGCGATCGCGGAATGCTACGGCGGAGATCCTTACGCCTTTGCGGAGGATTATTTTGCCCACGTGGCGCGGTTGTCACCTTGCGATATCATTGGGCATCTGGATCTTTTGACCAAGTACCAGGAGCAAAAGAGGCTCTATGATGAAGACCATCCCCGGTACCGGGCGGCGGCCGCAGAAGCGGTGCGTGCACTTTTGCCGATGGGGGCACTTTTTGAGGTCAATACCGGTGCTATGAGCCGCGGCGTCCGTACGACGCCGTATCCCAGCCCTTGGCTGCTGCAATATATCCGGGAGCAGGGCGGAGAGGTCATTCTTTCCGGCGATTGCCACGATGAGAAAGCTATGGGCTA
>JAZNVY010000261.1:0-6706 GCA_045593105.1 Eubacteriales bacterium | reverse complement strand
TGAAGGAACAGTAGAAGAAGTGATCTATGAAAATGAATCCACCGGCTATCGGGTCTTCAGCTTGGATTGCGATGGAATTCTTCATATCGCGGTAGGCACCTGTGTTTCCATCTATCCCGGGGAGCTGGTCAATGCGGTGGGCACCTGGACGGATCATGCCACCTATGGACGCCAGTTTGTCTGTAGTGAAATTGAAAAGAGCTTTCCCGGTGAATTGGATGGCATTACCAAGTTTTTGCTTTCCGGTGCCGTCAAGGGGATCGGACCGGCCACGGCGCGGAAGATCGTAGACCGTTTTGGGGAAGATAGCTTTGAGATTTTGGAACATGAGCCGTTGCAGCTGACCCAGATCAAAGGGATCACCAAGGATCGGGCACTCAAGATCTCCGATGCGTTCCGGGAAACGGTCGGTACCCGGGAGACTCTCATGGCGCTTCATGAAATGGGCATTACCCCGTCTTATGCGGTCAAGATCGCCCGGGAATACGGTGCGTTGGCACCGCAGATCGTGGCGGAGAACCCCTATCGGCTTTGGGAAGATATTGAGGGCTTTTCCTTTCAGAATGCGGATAATTTAGCCCTTTCCTCCGGCATCCGCCCGGCGGACGAGCTGAGGGTGGGCTATTGCTTGAAATATATCCTCTCTCACAATCTGCAAAACGGACATTGCTTTTTGCCTAAAGAGAAATTGATGCCTTTGGGCGCGCAGTACGTGGACGTCAGCGAGGAAGAGGTGGAGATCGCACTGGAGAATATGTGTCAGCGTCACCAGCTGGAGGAGGCGGTGATCAACGGACGTCCGGTGATCTATCTCCCTAATTACTATAAGGCAGAGGTTAAATCGGCGGAAAAACTGAAACTGCTGATGCAGTTCGGTAAGCAAGAGATCCGCAATATTGAAGATAAGATCAAAAAGAGCCAGAATAAACTGGGCATCTTTTATGAATATGCCCAGGAGGAAGCGATCCGTGCGGCGGTGGAAAACCGTGTCATGGTTCTGACGGGCGGTCCCGGTACCGGTAAGACGACCACTCTGCGCGGCATGATTGCCCTGTTTGAGGCGCTCAATTATCGCATCGAGCTTTGCGCGCCCACTGGCCGTGCGGCGAAGCGGATGAGCCAGGTCTGCCAGCGCCAGGCGCGGACGATCCATCGGTTGCTGGAGGTTCAGCCTGGTAGCGGTGCTTTTGCGCATAACGGCTCCAATCCTTTGAAATGCGATGTGTTGATCATCGACGAAATGTCCATGGTGGACAGCCTTTTGTTTGAAGCCCTTTTGGAAGCCCTGCCTTTCGGCAGTCGTTTGATCATGGTGGGAGATGCCGATCAGCTCCCCAGCGTCGGTGCAGGAAACGTCTTGGCGGATCTGGTGCGAAGCGGCACCGTCCCCACCGTGGCGCTGACCAAGATCTTCCGCCAGGCAAAGTCCAGTATGATCGTGACCACCGCCCATGAGATCAATGCCGGGGAACGGCCGGAATTGGAGAATAACGGCGATCTCTTTTTTATCTCTAAAAAGACCCCCCAGGGCACCTTGGATGCGGCCATCGAAATGATCGTCAACCGCATTCCGCGCCGTTACGGCTGGAGCGTGATGGATGGACTGCAGGTCATCATCCCGACCCGTAAGACCTTGACCGGCACGATGAACGTCAATAGCTTGATCCGGGAACGGGTCAACCCCGATCAACCGGGGCGGACAAGCCTGACCCACCACGACCAGATCTTCCGGGAGGGAGATAAGGTAATGCAGGTGCGGAATAACTATGATCTGCCGGTGACGACGGCAGAGGGAAAAGAAGAAGCCGGCGTCTTTAATGGAGACATCGGCGTCATTCTTGGAATTTACCCACGCGAAAAACAGGTCAAAGTCCAGTTTGAGGATCGTATTGCTACCTATGGGTATGATCAGTTGGATGAGCTGGAACCGGCTTATGCGATCACCGTCCATAAAAGCCAGGGCAGTGAATTTGACGCGGTGGTCTTGGTGTTGGGGGAGATGACCCCGCTCCTGCAATACCGCAATCTGCTATATACTGCCGTGACCAGAGCCAAGAAACTTTTGGTGATCGTCGGAAGCCGCCAGGTGGTGGATCGAATGGTCGCCAATCATAAGCACACCAATCGTTATAGCGGTCTAAAGTATTTGTTGCAATGAATTTAAAAAATTTGATTTATCCGCCGCGCTGTCCCTTTTGCGGTAAAATCAGAGGGGAGGAAGGACCGTGTCCCTCCTGCCTGCAACGCGCGACAGAATTGACGGCGGTCGTATGCCGTGTCTGCGGTGCCGATCCGGAACACTGTAAATGCGGAAGTCGGAGCTTTTCCTTTCACCGCAATGTCAGCGCGTTCATCTACGATCGATCGCCCCGTCATCTGTTGTTGCGGTTCAAGCAACGAGGCAAGCCTCAACTGGCGGAGTTTATGGGGCGCCGGATGTATTATCACGTAAAAGCCCGGTATAAAGAGAATTTTTCGGCGATCACCTACGTGCCCCAGACCTGGTGGAAGGGGATGTGCCGTGGTTTTTGTCCTGCTCAACTGTTGGCGGAGGAGCTTTCGGTGCGGTTGGAGCTCCCCTGTGTAAAGGTGCTCAAACGGCGCAAAGGGCGTCAGCAGAAGTATCTGCACGAAAACGCCCGATGGCAGAATGCCAAAAAGAGTTATAAGCTGTTGCCCGGTTCTAAGGCAGAGGGAAAGGTGTTGTTGGTAGATGATCTGATGACCTCCGGTGCGACCCTCAGTGCTTGTGCAGAGCTGCTCCGTGAAGCCGGTGCAGCAGAGGTATTTTGTGTCACTTTTGCCATCGCCGTAAAAAAGAGTTGAATTTTAATAAAAACCTCGGTATAATAGATAAGAGAGTTGTTAATTTTTGGAGGATCGTTATGTTAGGAATGGATATCGGCATCGACCTGGGTACTGCCACCGTCTTGGTGTATGTAAAGGGGAAGGGCATCGTCCTGAAAGAGCCCAGCGTTGTTGCTATTGATAAAACGCAGAATAAGGTATTGGCGGTAGGCGAAGAGGCGCGCCGTATGGTGGGTCGTACCCCCGGTAATATCGTTGCAGTTCGTCCCTTAAAGGATGGCGTCATCTCCGACTATGAAGTGACGGAGAAGATGATCAAATATTTTGTTGGCAAGGCTTCGAAGAATTCTTATTTTAAGCCCCGTGTTATCATCTGTGTTCCCTCCGGAGTTACCGAAGTGGAAGAGATGGCAGTGGAGGAAGCAGCCAAGAATGCCGGTGCAAAATTCGTTTCTCTGATTGAGGAACCGAAGGCGGCGGCCATCGGCGCAGGGATCGACATTAATAAGCCAAACGGAAATATCGTCGTTGACGTGGGCGGCGGTACTGCTGATATTGCGGTTCTTTCCTTGGGTGACGTGGTGCTGTCTGATTCCGTTAAGATGGCAGGCGATAAGTTTGATGAGTCCATCGTTCGTTATCTGAAGAAGAAATATAATCTCTTGGTCGGTGAGCGTACTGCCGAGGCGATCAAGATGGAGCTGGGTTGCGTTTATCCCCAGGAAGAGGTAAAGACCATGGTCATTAAGGGGCGTAGCCTCTTGACCGGCTTGCCCCAGTCCATTGAGATCCGTTCTGATGAGATCATGGAGCCGTTGCAGGAGTGCGCAATTACCATCGTGGACGTTCTGCATAACGTACTGGAACGGACGCCCCCCGAGCTGGTCGGTGATATTTACCAGAATGGTATCTGCATGACCGGCGGTGGTGCGCTGATCAAGGGCTTTGATCAACTGATCTCTCAAAAGATCGGCATCCGCGCCTATGTAGCGGAGGATGCAGTTTCTTGCGTCGCGATCGGTACCGGTAAAGCGCTGGATTATCTGGATAAGCTGGAGGCCGCCGGCCGCGGCTCCAAGCGCTTTGGAAGATATTAATTTAAAAAGACCTTTGAGCTTTTGCTCAAAGGTCTTTTTTTCGGTATTCACTTGGTGAGATGCCTCGATACCGACGAAAGACGTCACCAAAATAGTTGCCACCCGAAAAACCGCAGGATTCCGCGATCATGTTGATTGAAAGGTCAGAGCTTTGTAATAATTGCTCTGCTGCAAGAACACGGGTCTGCAGCAGATAATCCTGAAATCCAAATCCCGTGATGGAACGGAATATCTTGGAAAAATAAGTTTTTTCAAACCCTGCCATCTTTGCTGCCGATGCAAGTGTGATCTCTTCCTGGAAGTTTTTGGAGATATATTGGGCGATGAATTGAATTCGATCTGCGTTTTTGTCGGATAACCGTTCTTTGGAGGAGCCATATTGTAATGCACGAAGCATGATGCCGTTGAATAGATGGGTGGCGAGAGCCGCTGCGTAGGGCTGCGGTGCCATCAAGATGCGGTGGAGTTGTTCCAGATCCGTTTGTATTGCGGAGGCAACAGAGGGTGAGAATTGTAGGCATCCGCTGTGAATTAATGTATCAAAGGCTTCCGATCCAATCATAGCCGTTAATAAATCGGCATGGCAATCAAAAAAATAAACTGCATAACGGTCATACCCGGATTTTGCCGGAGCAATCGTTCTGTGCAGCTGATTTTTAGGGATCAGCATCAAATTTCCCGGCTCAATCTCATAGACGGTGTCTTTTATTAGGTAACGTCTTTTGCCGGATACTAAAAAGTAAAGTTCGTAATAGGAGTGCTCGTGCATTTGGCTCATGCTTTTTCCGGCGGAAGAAGTATTGTGCTCAATGCTGAGCCCGTGATCTAATGTCATCCTTGGATCCCTCCTTTTTTCTTGCAAATTGATTATAACATATAATATTTTAAAACGCAAGAAATCAGTAATAACTTTTGCGTTCTTCTCAATATATCGGTGGAAATTACAGGACTATAATGGTAAAATACAAACAGATGAGCAGAATGTCATCATCGATTTATTGTTATTTGGAGGAGAACAAGGATGAATTACACAGATCATAATACGGTTGAAAATTTGAAAATCGCCTATATCGGCGGCGGTTCTAAAGCGTGGGCATGGAAATTGATGTCTGACCTGGCGATGGCTGGAGATTTATCCGGTCATGTGGCGCTGTATGATATTGATTATGAGGCAGCGTGCCGGAATGCAGCAATCGGTAATCGGTATAACGATCATCCTGATTGCCTTTCCAAATGGACCTATTCTGCGGAGGAGACGATCGAGGCGGCGCTGACAGATGCAAATTTTGTCGTAATTTCTATTTTGCCCGGTACGTTTGACGAGATGGAAAGCGACGTTCATACCCCGGAAAAATATGGCATTTATCAATCGGTGGGGGATACCACCGGTCCGGGTGGCGTGATTCGTTCTTTGCGCACCATTCCGCAGATGGAAGTGATTGCTGCGGCGATCCGCGACTATTGCCCCAAGGCTTGGGTCATCAACTATACCAATCCTATGGCGCAATGTGTCAAGACGCTTTACGATACCTTTCCTGAGATCCGAGCTTTCGGCTGTTGCCATGAGGTGTTTGGCAGTCAAAAGATTTATCTTGCGGCGTTGGAGGATATTTGCGGAATTACGGGCGTAGAACGGGAGGACGTTAATATCAACGTGGTTGGCGTTAACCATTTTACTTGGATCACCGAAGCCCATTACCGGGATATGGATCTGACCCCTGTTTATCGCCAATTCGCCGAAAAATATGCTAAGACCGGTTTTGGCGGTGTGGAAGAGATCGGCGCAGAAAACAGCTCCAGTGCCAATAAACGTAAGGTGAAGTTTGATTTGATGCTCCGTTACGATTGCAATGCTGCAGCAGGAGATCGTCATCTGGCGGAATTCTGTCCCAAAAGTTGGTATCTGACCGATGAGGAGCAGGCACATTCCTGGGGCTTTGGACT
Organism: Eubacteriales bacterium; assembly: GCA_045593105.1. GTDB lineage: Bacteria > Bacillota > Clostridia > Oscillospirales > QAKW01 > QAKW01. The sequence goes on along the minus strand of JAZNVY010000261.1, from coordinate 857 downwards.
TACAAGCGTTCAATGGCGTAAGGATAGAATGGCGAGAAAGATTGAGCAGGGAAAACGACTGGCAGCAGGTGAGGAGCCGATCAAAATAAAAATATCCGGCGAGGAGGGTGTTCAGCAGATGCGTGCCCTTCTGGGTCTTCATGACCTGGTAACAAACGTCAATCTGCCGAATGTCGGCCAGATTCCCAACCTCCCCTTGGGAACCGTCGTAGAAACAAATGCAGTCTTTCGTGGCGGTTGCTTGACTCCCGTATTTTCGGGGGAGGTTCCTCAGCAGATCGATGCTTTGGTGCGCCGGATCGCAGATGCGCAGTTAATGCTGGCGGAAGCGGGGCGCGAGCGGGATCTTGAAAAAGCTTTTCAAGTCTTCGCTAATGATCCGTTGGTGGATCTTCCTTTGCCGCAGGCAAGAGCCCTCTTTGATGAAATGATTGAGAATACTAAGGAATATCTGACCGAATATTTCAAATAAAAAATAATACACCGCAGAGCAAACGCTCTGCGGTGTATTGTTTAGTCTACTAAGATCTTCGCAATGGTATTGACGTTACCGGCACCCATTAGGATGGCCATGTCACCTTTTTTGAGTTCTTGCTTTAAGGTGGCGGCGATATCTTCAAATTTGCTGATGTAGCGCGCTCCCGGGATGCGGTCACGCAGATCCAAGATGTTGACGCCCACTTTGTTGATCTCACGTGCGGCATAAATATCAGTTAGGATCGCATGGTCTGCAATGGAAAGAGCCTCTGCAAATTCGTCCATCAAATAAAAGGTTCTGGTAAAGGTGTGGGGCGGGAATACGACGTAAACCTTTCCCTCAGCCGCCTCTTTGGCGCTTTCCAGAGTGGCACGGATCT
>JAZNVY010000260.1:0-4719 GCA_045593105.1 Eubacteriales bacterium | reverse complement strand
TGCTCACCAGCGATCTTGTACATATTCGGGATCATCAGCAGAAGACCCTGAGAAGCGGTGTAGGTAGTGGTCAGAGCACCGGCGGCCAAAGAGCCGTGCACGGTACCGGCAGCACCTGCCTCAGACTGCATCTCAACAACCTTTACCTGCTGACCGAATACGTTGACGCGACCCTCTGCGGACCACTTATCAGTCATTTCAGCCATTACTGAGGACGGAGTGATGGGATAGATACCCGCAACGTCGGTGAACGCATAAGATACGTGAGCCGCGGCGTTGTTACCGTCCATGGTTTTCATTTTTCTTGCCATAATGTCCTCCTTATATAAAATAAATAATTAACCAACAGTTATTTTAACACGAAATTAACTTCGTGTAAAGGGTCAATCGAAAGAATTTTGGAGAAAAAACATAATAAATTTGCATTTTATTCATCAAAATGCTATAATAATCTGCGTTAGGAGTTGATAATCATGGTTTCACGGATGCTATCCTTTGGACTGATCGGCATTGATGCCTATCCGGTCACGGTTGAAGTAGATATCAATAGCGGGCTACCGGCCTTTGAGATCGTCGGTCTGCCGGACGCGGCGGTCAAGGAATCCAAGGAACGGGTGCGCAGCGCTCTGAAAAACTCCGGTTTTAACTTCCCTGCCAAACGGATCACCGTCAATTTGGCGCCGGCAGATACCCGGAAGATCGGACCGGTCTATGATCTGGCGATCCTGCTGGGCTTCCTCTCCTGCTCCGGCGATATCCAAGGCGATTTTGCAGATATCGGCTTTATCGGGGAGCTCTCTCTTTTGGGCGAAGTACGCCCGGTCAAGGGCGTGCTTCCCATGGCGTTAAAAGCGCGTGAATTGGGACTTCGCGCCCTGATCGTCCCGGCCGGAAATGCACCGGAGGTGCAGTATGTGGATGGACTGGATATCTATCCGGTACTGGACGTACGTCAAACCGTTGAGATCTTAATGCGTCCGGGTGTTGTTGCTCCCCTTGCAAAGAAGGAATTCCACCCGGAAGAAAACGAAGATTTTCAGGTAGATTTCACCGACGTCAAAGGCCAGTTTATCCCTCGCCGCGCCATGGAGATCGCGGCAGCCGGAGGCCATAATATCTTGATGGTCGGCCCACCGGGCAGCGGTAAAAGTATGCTGGCCAAGCGGCTCCCTACCATCCTGCCGCCACTCTCCTTCGAAGAGGCGCTGGAGTGTACTAAAATCTTTTCGGTCGCCGGTCATTTGGATCGGGATATCCGCCGGATCCGTCCCTTCCGCAGTCCCCATCATACCGCGACCTATGTCGCCCTCTGCGGCGGCGGACAGAACTTGATGCCCGGCGAGCTTTCCATGGCGCATAACGGTGTCCTTTTCTTAGATGAATTGCCGGAATTTTCACCCCAGGTCTTAGACTCCATGCGCTCTCCCTTAGAGGATAACCAGATCACCATAGCCCGTGCAGCCGGCAGCGTCACCTACCCTTCGAACGTAATGCTGGTCTGCGCCATGAATCCCTGTAAATGCGGCTATTTGGGGCACCCCACGAAAAAATGCACCTGCTCCCCCGGCGAGATCCAGCGTTACCGCCATCGGGTCTCCGGCCCTCTTTTGGATCGTATCGATCTGCACATCGAAGTACCGGCTGTTTCCTATGAAGAGCTCAGCACCAAGGCCGCCGGAGAATCCTCCGAGGCGATCCGCAAGCGAGTAGTTACCGCCCGAAAAAAACAGATGGAGCGTTACCGAGAAGAAGGTATTACCAAAAACGCCGACCTCACCTCCCCCATGGTCAAAAAATATTGCACCTTGAGCCCTGATGCCGAGCAATTGCTCCAGCAGAGCTTTGATAAATTGGATCTTTCCGCCAGAGCCTACTACCGCATCTTAAAGGTCGCGCGCACCATTGCCGATCTTGCCGGATCGGAGCAATTGGAACTGGCTCACGTCACCGAAGCCCTGCGCTACCGCAGTAACGAACCTCAAGAATGATCAAAAGCCTTGCGGCGTTTGCCGCAAGGCTTTACTTTATTCGTAATCCATGGTGACGGTGATGGTATTGGCCAGCTGCCCCTCGTTTCCTTTATAAACGACATCCTGGAGCGTATCAATGACGATCTTCTCCAGATCCCCGGCCTCGTTCACGTAATAGGTACGGGTCTGGGAAGCCATATTGCGCCGAATCTCTCGCTCGTCGGAAAACTCAAACATTTTTGTGACCGCAGAGCTTTTAAGAGTAAAGACGATCACCTTTTTCCCTGCTTCTTCCGTCATGGTCAGGGATTCATAAAAATGCTTACTGTACCGAAACTGATTGTCGATCCGAAAGAGAGAAAGGGTATTCATATAGTTCTTATTATGATCCAGCATCGCCTTGCTGTCCTCGGTGACGTCCACCCATTTTTCGGTCTCCAGATCCATCTGGAAGGCCTTGGTGCCGTCCCCATAATAAGAGGCCACCAACGCTCCGTCTGTATAATCCTTACGCTCAAAGGAGACCTTATCTTCCCCGTCGGTGGTAAAATCATAGTCGATCACGCCAAGAGTCTCGGTCTTTTCGATGGTATCCTTATTCTTCGTCTCCACGATGATGGAGCCTTTTTTATGCGCAATACTTTGCCGAACCGCCGCTTCATAAGCCTCGAAAGCCGCCTCCGTTTCCGGCGTATCCACAAAGGTATTGCAGGAGCAAAGCCCCAGTATCAGCGCGATCATCAGCAGAACGTATAACCCTTTTTTCATCGTTTCACCTCAAAGATGTAATAATGCAAAAAGTGTCCGTCGTCAGACGGAGACTTTATCAGATGACTCGAAATTAAGCACCCATCTTATTCAACTTGATGGTCAGCTTGCTCTTCTTTCTGTTGGAGGTATTCTTCGCAATAATACTCTTTCCGACAGCCTTGTCAATCTTCTTAACAGCAACCTTGTAAGCCTCGGTAGCAGCAGTCTTATCACCGGACTCAACAGCAGCATCAAACTTCTTGATCAGAGTTTTGAGCTCGCTCTTCAGCATTTTATTCTGCAGGGTCTTAGTCTCGGTAACCAGAACTCTCTTTTTAGCAGACTTGATATTGGGCATTGGACGCACCTCCTTGTCTTAATTTTTCAAATTGCTTAAATATTTTACCACCCTTTCCCCGCAAAATCAAGTGTTTTTTTAAAAAAGTACGTCCAAAACAAATTTTAGTGTAATTTTTGAGTGTTTTATACAAAATCATCGTAAACTGTCGAAAATTTTTTAAATATTTTTCATTTTTTTCTTGACATTATATATATTTTACTATATAATGACTTCAATCGGTAAGTTAGGAGATTATAAAATGAGTGCCAATCCCCCAATCCTCAAGCTTTTAGCAGCAGCCAAAAGCGGTGATCCGGCGGCGCAAAATGAAATCATCCTGGCTTTGACCCCGCTTTTGCTCCGCATCTCCGCCCGATATTTCATCATCGGTGGCGATAAGGAGGATCTTTTGCAGGAGGCTCGGATCGGGCTGCATAAAGCCATTCAATCCTTTGATCCTGCAAAATGCACCGATTTTCTCCCCTACGCAAAAACCTGTATCCATAACCATATCATATCTGCAATCAATGAAGCGCAAGCCCAAAAGCACGCCGCTCTTAATCGATCCGTCGAGTTGGACGCCCTGGCATTATTCAGCTATGATAACCCCATGGAAGTTGTGATACGCCGTGAGCAATTGGACGCTGTCCTGGCCGGAATGCAAAGTAAGCTTTCCAAAATGGAAAAGCAGGTGCTCTTCCTCTACCTTGACGGCCTGTCCTATAAAAAAATTGCCTCCACGCTTCAGATCTCGGAAAAATCCGTTTCCAATGCTTTGTGCAGGATCCGAAGCAAATTATCATAGTTGAATGCCCGAAAAGCTCTGTGGCGGAGCGCTGATCAATCAGAGGGAACGGTTCAATTCCGTTACGGGTGAAAAAATATTCTTACCACGAGAGAGGAAAAAAACATGTACGAAGACAAGAATCTGATCTGTAAAGATTGCGGCAATGAGTTTGTATTCACCGCCGGCGAGCAGGAGTTCTATGCAGAAAAAGGCTTCCAGAACGAGCCCCAGAGATGCAAGGCCTGCCGTGACGCTCGCAAGACCGCTGCCAGAGGCGCTAAGACCTTCTATGACGCAGTCTGCGCTGATTGCGGTGCTGAATGCAAGGTTCCCTTTAAGCCCACCGAGGATCGTCCTGTATATTGCAGCGACTGCTTCGCAAAGAGAAAAGACGCTGAATAATTTAGATATTATTCAGGCCACGCCGAAATCGGCGTGGCCTTTTTTCTTTTTATAAAATTTTCAAAACACCTCTTCCACGATCCGCTCGCACTCCGGAGGTGAATAGACCCAACGCTCCATCCGATCGCCGGTAAAGAAGTATGTAAACGGCGCAGGCTTTGCGATGGGATCTCCCAGATCAACGATTGCCAGCTTTACCTTCATCTTTTCCGGCAGAATACTCTTGATATAGACCCCCACGTAGCGATCTACCTCCGCCTGCTCCGTCAACTCTGCCAGCCCGGCAAGATTGGGTGCAAGCTCTACGAAGATGCCGTAATTCTCTACACTGCGGATAATGCCGCCCACCGTCTGTCCGGCTTCAAATTGGCAGACGTTCTCCTCCCAGGTTCCCAAAAGCTCTTTATGGGAAAGTAAAAACCGCTTGTTTTCCCGATCCACCTGCAACACCACCGCCTTGATATGCATTC
>JAZNVY010000259.1:0-2497 GCA_045593105.1 Eubacteriales bacterium | reverse complement strand
CATGGCAATATCGGGAGACTGACGATCCAAGGTGATCAAAACACCGCAGGTATCGCAGTCGAAGCCGTACTTAGCGCGGTCATAGCCGATCTCCCGCATGGTCTCCCGCACGATGCTCTGATAATCCACCTGCGCCTTAGTGGTGATCTCGCCCATAACGTGGACGGTACCGGTGGTCACCGTACTCTCGCAGGCAACGCGCGCTTCCGGATCCATCGCCAAAATGGCGTCCAAAATACTATCAGAAATGCGGTCACAGATCTTATCGGGATGCCCCTCGGTGACCGACTCAGACGTAAACAAATAATTTCTACTCATTTTTCTTCTTCCTTTCTTTCACATTCCAAAAATAAAAGCGCTCTTGCCGATCAAGAGCGCTTAAAACTTATCTTTCGGATAAAATCCGCAGGATTTGACACCTTACTTACGCAGGTTGTCGGGCTTCGCAGGGCCTGTTCCCTCAGCCACTCTTGATAAGAAGTATTCAATTTACTGATATATGATACTCTATAAAGAGAAATTTGTCAATAGGAAATTAAAGGACTTTTGCGAAAAGCAAAAACAGTAAAATAAAAGTCACCAAAATAAAGAGTGCAGATACCGTGAAACCGATCTGAACCGATCTCTTACTTCCTCCCCCGTTGCTTTCGGGGATCAGACGGACTTTACGCAAGGCCGTGATCAGCGGTTTATAAAGCAGCATGGTCAAGCCCATGTTAATACCGCCCTTTACCAGATTGAAGGGCAAGAAGGTCGTGGCCAGCATACCGGTCACCACGCTCCGATCCACCCTCATATAATAAGGGGTAATAACGTAGTTCCAAAGCACCATACAGCCGGTCATAAAGATCACGCCGGTAATGAGGCCCAAAATCGCGCCCTTCATAGAGTGCATTTTTTTATAGATCAAAGCGGCCGGAACGGCAAAGGAACAGGTAGAAAAAATATTCATGATCATACCGTAAATTCCGGTACCGGAAATGGAGATCATTTCAATCAAAGATACGATCACCGAGATAATGACCGAGGTCATGGGTCCATAGATAAAGCCGGAGATCACGATGATGGCGTCCTTGGGATCGTAGCTTAAAAAGCCAGCCACGTCCGGAATGATACGCCCTACCAAAACCATCACAAAGGAAATGGCGCAAAGCATCGCCAAAAGAGAGATCTTTCTTGCATTAAAATTCTTCATATAAACTCCTAAGGGTGACAAGAATAAACCAAATATGATATAAATTTCTATCTCAAAGTGAGGAAATTTCGAGGGATTTTTGCGCAATTTAGACGAAGTAAGGCTGTCGCCTTACGAGGATAAATTGGGTGAAAAGCACCGAAATATACCGCTTTGAGACGGATTTGGTTTATTCTTGTCACCCTTAAGCAAATATGCTCCATAGGCGAACCTATGGAGCATATTAATTGCTAAATACAACATTCTTTTCACATCCGGACTATACCGTCGGTTCGGGAATTACACCCGATCATGCGCCGAAATGCGCTCGCAGACTTTACTGCCGGTAGGGAATTGCACCCTGCCCCAAAGAATTGTTCGTCAGTATTTAATTACTCGTTGATAGCGGTAACAACGCCGGAACCAACAGTACGGCCACCCTCACGGATAGCGAAACGCAGACCCTCTTCGATAGCGATCGGAGTGATCAGCTCAACGTCCATAACAACGTTGTCGCCAGGCTTACACATATCGGTGCCCTCGGGCAGAGTGATAACGCCGGTAACGTCGGTAGTTCTGAAGTAGAACTGAGGACGATAGTTGGTGAAGAAGGGGCTATGACGGCCACCCTCGTCCTTGGTCAGAACGTAAACCTGACCCTTGAACTTGGTATGGGGATGGATGGAACCGGGCTTAGCCAGAACCTGACCACGCTTAATATCAGTTCTGTTGATACCACGCAGCAGAGCGCCAACATTATCACCAGCCTCAGCATAGTCCAGCAGCTTGCGGAACATCTCGATACCGGTAACAACAGTCTTGCGAGCCTCGTCAGCCAGACCGACGATCTCAACTTCCTCGTTCAGCTTCAACTGACCACGCTCAACACGGCCGGTAGCAACGGTACCACGACCGGTGATGGTGAAGACGTCCTCAACGGGCATCAAGAAGGGCTGATCAGCCTTACGCTCGGGGGTGGGGATATAAGAGTCAACGTTATCCATCAGCTCAAGGATAGGAGCATAAGCGGGATCGTTGATATCGTTGCTTGCGCACTCGATAGCGCCCAGAGCGGTACCACGGATGATGGGAATGTCATCACCGGGGAACTCGTACTCGTTCAGCAGATCACGAATCTCCATCTCAACCAGAGCGAACAGCTCTTGGTCGTCAACCTGATCGCACTTGTTCATGAAAACAACGATGTTGGGAACGCCGACCTGACGGGACAGCAGGATGTGCTCACGGGTCTGGGGCATGGGGCCGTCAGCCGCGGAAACAACCAGGATAGCACCGTCCATCTGAGCAGCACCGGTGATCATG
>JAZNVY010000258.1:0-4955 GCA_045593105.1 Eubacteriales bacterium | reverse complement strand
GACTTTCAGCCGTTTTTTCTGTTGGTGGGAGTTAACGGGCTCGAACCGCTGACCCTCTGCTTGTAAGGCAGATGCTCTCCCAGCTGAGCTAAACTCCCACATATGGTGACCCGAACGGGAATCGAACCCGTGATACCGCCGTGAAAGGGCGGTGTCTTAACCGCTTGACCATCGGGCCAAGGAATGGTGGCGCTAATTGGATTCGAACCAATGACACTGCGGGTATGAACCGCATGCTCTAGCCAACTGAGCTATAGCGCCATAAGAGAACGAATAATATAATACACGAATTCCTTCTTTTTGTCAACATCTTTTTTTGAAAAAATTGATTTTTTTGCAGAATTTGTTCACCATAGATAGTGTTACCGAATTTGAGCGGAGGATTCAAATAGATGGAGCAGAGCGCAAAAAACAATCAAAACGAAGAACTGGAACAGTTATTGGAGCTTGGCACCGGCGAAACGGATAGCGGCATCCGGGTCTTGACGGTGATCGGTCAGATCGAGGGGCACTTTATTGCCCCGGAGCAGAATAAGACCACCAAGTATGAGCATCTTTTGCCCATCCTGGTCTCCATGGAGGAGAGCAAGGAAGTGGAAGGGGTGCTGATCCTGCTGAATACCATGGGCGGCGACGTGGAGGCAGGGCTGGCGATCGCTGAGCTGATCGCCTCCATGCGAAAGCCGACGGTCTCCTTGGTGCTGGGCGGCGGTCATTCCATCGGTGTTCCGTTGGCGTGCGCCGCAAGGCGTTCTTTCATCGTACCGACGGCGACCATGACCCTCCATCCGGTCCGGGCGACCGGGACGATCATCGGGGTTCCGCAGAGCCTCAGAACCTTAGAGGAGATGCAGGAGCGGATCTGCCGGTTTATCGTCAAGAATTCCAAGATATCCATGGAGCGGTTAAAATCGCTGATGACCGAGGTGGGGAACATGGTGACGGACGTGGGCACCATCTTGGGCGGTGAGCGCGCGGTGGAAGAAGGTTTGATCGACGGCGTAGGGGGGCTGCGCGAAGCACTGGACGCTTTAAAAGAAATGATTGAAAATCAAGAGGAAAGCCAGTATAATAAATAATATGATCGAATTAATACAAGCCAGACAACAAGATATTGAGCCATTGGCCGCCCTTTTTGCGGAGAGCTTCGTGCATGATCCGATGTACTGCCACTATATCCCCTATGAGCAGGATCGGCAGGGGATCATTTATCAGCTCTTTCGCAAGTACCTGACCGACTATTGGGAGGAGCTGACCGTCTTTACCACGCCGGAGCTTGCCGGGGGGATGTGTATCTGCCCCAGCGATGCGGAGGGGGTAGAACGCCTGGTGCTGCCCACCCATATCCAAAAGGTCTTTGACCAGATCAATGCGGTGGTGGCGCCCCAGTTCTACGACGACTATTTAGTCTTGGATCTCCTGGCGGTGGCACCGGCTCATCGCGGCCAGGGGCTTGCCCGGGTGCTGGTGGAGCGGTTTTGCCGGGAGGCAAAGGCCGCCGGTAAGCCTGGGATCGTGGAGATCTACGAGCCGGAGAATATTGCTTTTTATGAAAAGATGGGCTTTCGGCTGGCGCATATCCAGCCGGTGGGGGAGACCCTCAGCGCCTATTTATTGGAGAGTTAAATGACCATAGCATCTTTGAAAAATTTGATCGTGGAGTTCGGCGAGCGCCGGGTGATCGACGAGGTCAGCGTCCTTTGCGAGGAGGGGGCAGTCATCGGTTTGATCGGCGGTAACGGAGCCGGTAAATCCACGTTGCTCAACGTCCTGGCCGGGAATTTGCAGGAGACCTCCGGCGAGCGTTTTTTGCATCCCAAGGTGCGCATCGGGTACCTTCGCCAGAATAGCGGACTTTCCGGCGGTCGCTCCATGATGGAGGAACTGCGGAGCGTGGTGCAGGAGGGTCTGGACGCCATCGAAAAACTGCCCTCGACCACCGACCCTCGGGAGTATGCCCGTCTGCAGGCGATCATCGACGCCACCGACGCCTATCAGATCGACGTGCGGATCAAGACCATCCTTAACGGTATGGGATTTGGAGATTACGATCTGACCTTAGACGTGGCGGAGCTTTCCGGTGGGGAGCAGACCCGGCTGGCGCTCTGCAAATTGCTGATCGAGCAGCCCAATCTGCTCTTGCTGGACGAGCCTACCAACCACTTGGATTTCCATACCCTCACCTGGCTGGAGGAGTACATAAGAAATTATAAGGGGTCTGTTATCTTGGTATCCCACGACCGCTTTTTCCTGGATCGCTGCGTGACGGAGATCTGGGACATGGAAGAGGGGCGGATCCGCTGCTATCCCGGCAACTATACCGCCTTTAAGGAGCAAAAGGAGCTTTGGCTCAAGGAGCAGGCGCGGCTGTACGAGCAGCAGGAAAAGGAGGTCGCCAAGCTGACCGATTATATTGATCGGAACCTGGTGCGTGCTTCCACCTCAGGTATGGCAAAAAGCCGCCGTAAACAGCTGGAACGAATGGAGCTGATAGAGAAGCCGCGTACCGACGTGCGGCGGTTACACCTCAAATTTTCGGTGGATCAGGGCGGCGGAAACGACGTTCTCCAATGCCGGGATCTGGCGGTGACGGTGGGGGAAGACCACCGTCTTTTCGAAGGCTTGACCTTCCGGATGCAAAAGGGGGAGAAGATCGCCATCGTCGGCGATAACGGAACCGGCAAGACTACCCTGCTTTCCGTCTTGATGGGGGAACTACCCCAGGAGCGCGGAAACATCAGGTGGGGTGCCAATATTCAAAGGGGCATCTTCCGCCAGGCGACCCGATTTATAGACGACGAACATACGGTTTTGGATGAATTGGGGGCACGCTATCCCCAAATGACCTATCAGGAACTGCGCTCCATCTTGGCGCAGGTCTCCTTTATCGGCGAAGAGGTGGAACTCAAGGTGGGAACCCTCTCCGGCGGCGAACGGGCGCGCTTTCAGTTTGCGGCGTTGATGCCCCTTCGGTGCAATACCCTTCTCTTCGACGAACCCACTAACCATTTGGATCTCCCTGCCCGGGAGGAGGTGGAACGGAGTCTTGCGGACTTTACCGGTAATCTGCTGGTGGTGTCCCATGACCGCTATTTTCTCTCCCACGTGCCCACGAAGATCTTGAAGCTGACACCTAAGGGGTTAGTGGAATTAAAGCGGCTGGAGGACTATTGGGAGGAGCAAAAGGAGGAGATTCCTCCTCCGCCCAAGGAGAAAAAAGCACCGCCCACCGGTTTTAAGAGTAAGGAACAGCGCGCGGCAGAAGCGGCGCGCCGTAAGGAGCTCTCCGCTATTGAGCGTGAGCTGGAGCAGGTGGAGCAGGAGATTGCGGAAAAGAGCGCACAGCTGGAAACTGCCGGTACCGACTATAAGGTACTGGAGGAATGTTGCCAAGCGCTGGAGACCCTCCGCGCCCGGCAAGAAGAGTTGACCGAATCTTGGCTGTTATTAAATGAAGAATAAAAAAGAAGGGAGACGCTGTCTCCCTTCTTTTTTATTCTACTGCTTCAAACATGGTGGAGGCTTCATCTGCCTTGATGAATTCCACGATCTTGAGGACGCGAACCTTGGTTTGCTTTTCACCAAAGCCGATGACGATGACGTCCCCTTCTTTGACGTCGGTGGAGGCCTTTGCCACCTTGCCGTTGACGGTGATCCGGCCGCTGTTGCAGGCCTCGGTAGCCACCGTACGGCGCTTGATCAGTCGGCTGACCTTGAGATATTTATCTATCCGCATAATAACTCCTTTGATTTAAAATGCCAGCGTCGTAAGACGCTGGCATTTAATATGCTTTTGATTAACCGATGTAATCCTTGAAAGCCTTGCCGGCCTTGAAAGCAGGAGCTTTGGAAGCGGGGATCTTGATGGTCTCGCCGGTTCTGGGGTTCTTGCCGGTTCTGGCAGCCTTAGCACGTACTTCGAAAGAACCGAAGCCAACGAGCTGAACCTTGTCGCCCTTCTTCAGAGCTTCCTTGATTTCGTCCAGGACAGCGGCGACAACGATGCCGGCTTCCTTCTGAGATACGTCTGCCTTTGCTGCAACTGCAGCGATCAGTTCTGCTTTGTTCATTTTAATATCCTCCAAAAATTTTGTTATCTAATCACCAAGGTGATATTGATTACAGTATTAATTATACCGCAATTTTGCGGATTTTCAAGCCTTTTTATGAAAAAACTTAGGAATTATCACATATCTTGTTGCTGACGTCTTGGTTTTTACGATGTAACGCTTCTTCGGGGTCGATTTTCGTGGATTTTGCCAGTCTGGCGAGGAGAAAAAGCAGTTCTCCGAGCTGTTTTTCATCGAGCGGCGCGGCAAGCTCCGCGACGGTGGAGCGAAGCGCTTCGGTCAGCATTTCCGGACGATCCTCTTTGTGGCATTTTCCGGCGATCTTTTCAGCTCGGGTCAGTGCCGGGAGGGTCTTGGCAATGCCGTTCACTTCCTCGGCGAGGGTCTGCTGCCCCTTTTCCAATCGCTTGATGGCCGCCCAGCCCTCTTCAGTAGAACTTGCGGCGTCCTTGGCATCCCCAAAGATATGGGGATGGCGGAAGATCAGCTTCTGGCAGATGCGGTCGTAGACCGCCGTTGCGTCAAAGGTGCCTTGTTCCACACCGATGCTGATATGAAAGAGCACCTGCAGGAGCAGGTCTCCCAGCTCCTCCGCCATCATGGCGGCATCCTCCCGGTCGATAGCTTCCGCCACCTCGTAGGCTTCTTCAATGACGCCCCGGCGGATGGTGCGGTGGGTCTGCGCCTTGTCCCAAGGACATTCCCGGCGCAAAACCTCCACCAACTCTTTTAGATCCGCGTGGGTATAATGGGCTTGGTTTTTAAATGCGTCTTTATTCATGGACCCAACCTGTCTTTTGCAGAATGGTGCCCACCTTGCCGGGCAGGAAGATCATATCGTAAGTCGGATCGTAGCCATGTCGTTCTGTGAGCCAAGGAGTTGGA
>JAZNVY010000257.1:0-3997 GCA_045593105.1 Eubacteriales bacterium | reverse complement strand
TGCTTTTCGCATCTCGGCGTTTTTTGATTTTATACTTGAGTATTTAAAATTTGCAGGAACCGAACCGCATCAAAGATCCGGATCACGCCGTCACCGTTGACGTCGGCCTTATAATCGGGGATTTCACCTTCCCAGCCGTCGATCCGACGCAGGAGCAAGACGATATCAGCAGTCGTCGCACTGCCGTCGCCGTCCAGATCCCCATCGGTCACGTAGGTGCCGCCGCAATGGCAAATATATGCCTGAGCCTCTGCGTTATAGACATAGGTATGACCCAGCGCCGCAACGAAATCGGAATTACAGCTATAGCCGCAATCGTTACAAATGTAGACGGTATATCCCTGCTCGTCGCAAGTAGGTTCCACCACCACGTCCGTTGCCACCAACGAATGGGGCGCAGTCGTTACGTGGGACGGATCGTTGGAGCAAACCGCCTGATGCTTTTCTTCATCCAGCGGTGCCCACGTACCGTAGGAATGACCCAGCGGCTCAACAGAGGCATCAAATTCATCATAGCCGCAATCTGCGCAACTATAAAGATTTCCGCCCATCTCTTCGCAGGTGGGTTCCACCGGCGTCGTCGTCAAGTTGTGCGCCGTCTTTAAAACGTGGGTATTATCACGCTGACAGAGTTGCTGATGCTGATCAGCATTCAACTCTGCATAATCGCCCCAGATATGGCTCAACCGATCGTTCGTGATCTCATCGTAGAAATAACCGCAGGTACAGGAATAGCGGGTCACTCCATAGGTCTCGCAGGTTGCTTCCACAGCTGCAACGGTAAAGGTATGGGCTTCATAGGTTGCATCGCCGCAGGTGGTGCAGACGTACTTATGATAGAGCTCATCATGCTCCGCCTTATCGCCGAAGGAATGTCCCAATGCATCCGCAGTCTTCGTGATCTTCTCATATTTGCAGACCGAGCAGGTCTTGGTCTTATAACCCTCTTTAATGCAGGTGGCAGCCACCGTTTTTTCTTTGCCGTAGGTGTGGCTTGCGTTGGTACCGCTTGCTGTAGCACAAGCAGGATCCTCGCCGCTTGCCACCAAGTCTATTTCTTCAGAAGTAACGGTAAAACGATCCACTTTGGAAGCGCTGTTCAAAGCATAGGCCGTCGCCGACGCAGATTCCATCAAAGTGGGTGCCGTGATCTCAATGCTGTTGCCCAAGGGGTTGATGCCCGACTGCTCAGTGTAGTGCGCATTGGTGACAGCCCCCAAATTTCGTCCGGTCAGGGTACCGTAGTTATAACTGCCGCCCACCGTCGCCTCGCTCACGCAAGAATTGATCGTACCGGAGTTACTGCCGGCCACGCCGCCGATGCGGCTCTTGACCAGACCCAGCATTTTAACGTAAAGACCGGCGTGATCCGAAGGAACCTCGTTGGCCGCATCAATAACGGGGAGGTACTCAAAGGTCGAATCCGATGCCCGGACGTTATTTTCGCTGATCAAAATATGGTCGATCCGTGCCGGAGTTAAAGCCGGAGTGATCTCATAGATGGTATTGACCATATCATCAGAAGCCAGGACGTTATACGCATTCGTTCCTACAGCAGCATTAAAGTCACCGGCGATGATGCAGACCGGATCATAGGACGCATACTTTGCCCGAATGGTATTAAACCGATCCTTCAAAGCCTGGGCATTGACCGTCCGAACCGCATCTCCTGCAGTATCCAGATGGACGCTGAATGCAAGGACGTATTTAGCAGTAGTCTTATCCTTCAGCACCGCCCAGGTACAGATCCGGTAATGGTTGTAACCTTCCGGTGCAGATTCCACGTCGGGGGTAGTAGAGAGCCAGAAGTTACCGGACTCGATCAAAGTGAATTTGCTCTTTTTATAAAGTACCGGCACCGCCTCGTAAGAATTAGAGGAGCGGTACTTATAGATCATGCCGTATTCGTCGGTACTGGTATAATTCGTCTCTAAGAAATTGATCCAGGGAGTATTAGCCTCCTGCAAAAGCATTAGATCCGCGTCGCAGGTATCCATCCGATCCTTCATGGCGGTCTCTCGCGCAGTCGGAATAGGATCGGAGGCAATTCTCATATTCTGCACCAGCATGGTAAAGCTTACCGTCTTTTGGGTGGAAGATCCGGAAACGCTCGCCCTGGAGATACAGTTTTCGATGGTTCCCAGGTTTTCACCGGCGATACCGCCCACGTAAGCGTTACCGGCGATGGTGCAGTCGTCATCCAAAATCAGATTGCGGATAATGCCGGCATTGACGCCAACGACACCCTGGTAATTAGCAGTGGAGGAAATGGTCAGACCGCTGACGGTATGGCCGTCGCCATCCAGCGTACCGGTAAAGGGAGTCTCGTAAGAACCGATAGGCGCGAAGCTCACCCCACTCATATCAATATCCGCAGTCAAAATGTAATTACCATTCGCCTTCATCGCCGCAAACTGCTCAGCAGTAGAGATCTTCTCCATGGCCGTCCAGGCGGCGTAATAAGTCGTCTCATGATAGACGTCCAGCGGCGTTTCCGTCACCGGAGTCCCGGTCAATTCCGGATTGGTGTACCATCCGGCGAAAGCATATCCGCTCCGCTCGATCTCCTGAGCGGTAGGCAGCTTCTGCACCTGCCCGGAGATTACCGTCGTCGTCGGGTTTACAAGGAATTGTCCGCCGTTCAGCGCATAGGTAATGGTATAGTTTGTATGGCTGTAGAACAATGAAATATCATGATCCTGCCAGGGCACCAGATAGGTGTTCGCCAAGGGCCAGAACTTTTTGGAGCCGTTCAAAAGGGTATAGCCGGGATAAGCCGGCAGATCGGCAGCTTCGCCAGCGTTCAGATATTCCACACGCGTCTCAGAGAAAAGCTTATTTACTTCATCAACGGTATAATTAGCGACCACTACCGGATGATCGGGATCCAAAGCAGGACCCTCCTCCCCTTTGCTCCAGACGCTCTGACCGCTGTTTTCATTCAGAAGGTTCGCCGCCTCACCGCTCAACAGCGCATCATAGGTCATGGTACCGGCGGTCTCGCCATGGGGCAGATAATAGCAGTTGGTCTTCGTGCAACCGCGGGAAATGGGATCGGTGTTCTCCCCGATCACCGCACCGACAGCGATGCAATTGCTGACTGTGGTCATGTTGTAGCCCCAGCCGACAAAACTGCCGTTTTCCTGAAGATTCGTTTTTCCTGCCAGACCGATCTCGCCGTAATTTACCGCATTGGAGATAACGGAGCCGTTGGTGGACATCGCAATAAGACCCACGTTTTTGCTCGTTGCATCCTCCTGTTCCGCATAGATCGACACGTGGTTTTCGATATTTTCAACCTTCGTGTTACTCAAAAGGCCCACTAAAATACCGCTCTTTGAGGGCAGATGAACGGTTCCTTCGTCTAAGACGATATTGCGAATGGTCGCATCGCCTGCATGGGAAAAGATACCGGCATAAGCGGAGTTCATATGAAAATTGATATTCTTGAAATGATGGAACTGACCGTCAAAGATGCCGGAGAAGGGCAGAGAGCCTTCTGCTACCACACCGCCGCCGGAGCCGGTGGCATGACCGATGCCGTTCCAGGTATTATAACCGGAGAAATCCAGATCCGCGGTGACGTAGACCGTCTTACCGGCGAAGGTATTGCCGGCATCCACCAAGTCAGCCAACACCGCCAATTCCTCGGCAGTAGAAACCGTAAAGACGGATGCCTCTTGATTGGAGGCATAATCGGCAACGGAAGGATAGATCCCCTCCAAATTCAACGTTACCGTCAAAGCATTTGCAGTCAAAGAAGGAATGAACGCACCCACTTCATAATTGGCACCGTCGGATTTCGCACCGGTAACCGCATAGGAGCCGTAAGTTGCAGGAACGGTGTAACCGCTGCCGGATGTCAAGACAACCCCGGTATCCTCCAGCAAAACGCCGTCCCGGATCGCTTTGATCCGAAGCTCGAACGCACCCTCCTGCTCCGAAGCAGAAAAGGCCAGGTCGCCCTTCGCGTTCACGGTAAAAGCATTGGTGTTCA
>JAZNVY010000256.1:0-3288 GCA_045593105.1 Eubacteriales bacterium | reverse complement strand
GTACTGACTAACACAATGCTGCAAGCAATAAAGAATAGGGAAAAAGCACGGTGGATATCGTCCTGCGCAATGGTTCTGTTGCGAAATTGGATCTTGTTTCGTCCGGTTGCCACCTGCCACGCCGTTATCATTAAAACCAGGAATGTGACGGTTTTGATTCCGCCGGCAGTGGAGCCGGAAGATCCGCCGATAAACATCAATAAAGCTGAGATTACTTTAGAGGACTCTGTGAATTGGGCCATATCAAAGGTGGCAAATCCTACGGTTCGCATTGTGACTGACGAAAAAGCTGCATTAAGGAGTTTTCCTCCAAAAGAGAGTTCTCCAATGGTGGCAGGATTATTCCATTCCACCAAAAGATAAAAGATCGTGCCGAAAAGTAAAAGTACACCGGAAAATAGTAAAACCATTTTGGAGTAAATGGACAATTTTCGCTGCAACAAATCTTTCCATACAATAAAACCAAGTCCTCCAATGACAGTTAAGATCATTAATATGATTAAAACGTATCCATTGGTTTGAATGGATGCAAGGCTGTCACCGTGACCGAGAATGTCAAAACCAGCATTACAAAATGAAGATATTGCCATAAAAATGGATTTCCAAAGCCCGGAAAAGAATCCGTATTTCGGAATAAAGTAGAAGGATAGCAAAAGCGCTCCTGCGCCCTCAATCGCAAAGGTTCCACCTACAATAAGCCGAACAAAAGCAAGAATTCCGCCGGCAGACGATAATCCCAGCGAGGAAGAGAGCAACATTCTTTCGCTGAAAGAGATGGCTTTTCTTAGAAGCATCATCATGATCATGGCAAGGCTCATAAAACCAAGTCCGCCAACTTGGATCATACACAATATGACAAGTTGACCGAAAAACGTGAACATCGTATAAGGATCTCCTACGGTCAAACCGGTAACGCATGTCGCGCTGGTGGCGGTAAAGAGAGCAGAAAGGGGAGAGAGCCATTCACCATTACGGTTCGAGATCGGTAGAACCAATAAAAAAGTACCTGCCAAGATGATCAAAAGGAAGCCGATAATTACCGTAATCATAGGGTTATGCGAAATAAAACGAGAGAGGATTTTCTCTTTTTTTGCCACGAAAAACACCGACTCCTTTCCTAAAAAATACAAGTTTCTTCTTATTATAATGCAAATCAATTATAATATATTTTCGTGAAATTGCAAGACCCTTTTAAAAAATAAAGAAAAACAGAGTAGGAATGAACCTACTCTGTTTAAAAACTTATTTACTCAGCTGCTTTTTAACAGTAGCAACCAGGGCGGTGAAAGCTTCAGCATCAGAAACAGCGATCTCAGCGAGCATCTTTCTGTTCAAGTTGATCTTGCAAAGCTTCAGACCGTGCATGAACTGGGAATAGTTGATATCGTTCATGCGGCAAGCAGCGGAGATTCTGGTGATCCAAAGAGCACGGAAATCTCTCTTCTTCTGCTTTCTGCCGATGTAGGCGTTGGTCAAAGAACGCATGACTGCCTGATTAGCAGTTCTGAACTGCTTGCTCTTAGCGCCATAATAGCCCTTAGCAAGCTTTAAAATCTTTTTTCTTCTTTTGCGGGTAGTAACCGCACCTTTAATTCTAGCCATTTATTTCAGCCTCCGTATCTTTAAATTATTTGAAGGGGATCAGCTTCTTCAAAGAAGCGGCGTTGGTTGCATCAACGTAAGCCTCTTTGCGCAGTCCTCTTTTACGCTTGGTGGTCTTCTTGTTCAGAATGTGAGATCTGAAAGCATGGCTTCTCTTGATCTTGCCACCTTTAGTGATCTTGAAACGCTTTTTTGCACCGCTATGGGTCTTTACCTTAGCCATAATATTGCCTCCCTTATTTTTTTTCTTTCTTTGGCGCTAAAACCATGATCATATTACGCCCTTCCAGCTTGGCGGGCTTTTCGATCACGCAGTTTTCTTCGGTCAGGGAACAGAAACGCTTAGCGATATCGTATCCCAACTCAGTATGAGCCATTTCGCGGCCCTTGAACTTTACGACGACCTTCACCTTATCGCCTGCCTGTAAAAAGCGATTGGCGTGAGATGCTTTGGTTTGAATGTCGTGTGTGTCGATCTTCAAGGTCAACTGGATCTCTTTGACCGTCACGATGTTCTGGTTCTTTTTGGCTTCTTTTTCCTTCTTGGCCTGCTCGTAGCAATATTTACCGAAATCGATAATTTTGCATACGGGGGGTTGCGCCTTAGGCGCAATCATCACCAGATCAAGGCCTTTGCCTTCGGCGATCTTCATCGCATCGGCAGGGGACATGATGCCAAGCTGACTTCCGTCTGAGTCTACGACTCGGATCTCTTTCTCGCGGATTGCCTCGTTGATACTTAATCCTTTAGCTTCTTTCGCGTTAATGTTTCCACACCTCCGAAAAATAATAAAAACGAGCAAAATAATTGCTCGTTTCATAACATAGTAAACCGATAACGATCGGTCTTAAAATGTTAACCACTGCTGTTATCAATGAACGCAGGGTGAGAACAGAGCAAACTATCCTACTTCTTTTTGCTTGTATAGGTTACCACATCCCCGATAGAAAGTCAACACTTTTTTGCAAAAACTTTTAATTTTTCAAAAAAATCTCTTTACAAATGAAAAAGAGTTGTGTATAATAGGGGAGCGCTTTTAAAAAAGCACTTCATTTGGCCTGGTAGTTCAGTTGGTTAGAACGCTAGCCTGTCACGCTAGAGGTCGTGGGTTCGAGCCCCATCCAGGTCGCCATATGCTGCTATAGCTCAGGTGGTAGAGTGCATCCTTGGTAAGGATGAGGTCACCAGTTCAAATCTGGTTAGCAGCTCCAAAAATCCCGTTCACGTAAGTGGACGTGATTTTTACTTCTTACTTATTACCTCTTCACTCTTATCTCAAAATAAAGTTTCGCACGGGATTTTTGGGAAGTAAGAAGTAATAGGTAAGAGGTAATAAGTATTGCGGCTTCGCCACTTATATGCTATAATATACCCAAGGCGGTGAAATGTATGGCTTTCAAAACAAATTCATATTTAGAAGAATTAGAAAAGAAACACCCGAAATTATTTTTTATAATAAGTTTAATTATTTCACTATTAGTTTTAGCCATTGGTCTGTGGTTTCTATTTAATTTCAAAGAAGATATAAATGAAGATAAATCAGTTCCCATCTTAATGATCGTTATGGGAGCGTTAGGTTTACTTTGTACATTACTTTTGAAAATATTTAAAAAATAAAGAAATAAACTCGGTTTTCACCCAGTTTTTTTTTGTTATATTCGCCTTCGGCGAGTTATATCGAGCTT
>JAZNVY010000255.1:0-4910 GCA_045593105.1 Eubacteriales bacterium | reverse complement strand
GTTTTCGATCATCCCTTGATCCAGCATAAGATCTCCATTCTGCGGAGTGTGGAGACCAGCAGTAATCAGTTCCGCGCCTTGGTGGAAGAGATCACCATGCTGATGTGCTATGAGTCCATGCGTGACCTTCCTTTGGAAGAGGTGGAGATCACCACCCCCATTTGCAAGACCAAAACCAATATGCTGGCCGGTATCAAGCTGGCGGTCATTCCTATTTTGCGTGCAGGTCTCGGCATGGTCAACGGTGTTTTGAATTTAGTGCCCTCTGCAAGAGTCGGTCATATCGGTATGTATCGGGACGAGGAGACGCTGGAGCCCCACCCCTACTATTGCAAGCTTCCCGCCAATATCGGCAAGCGCTTGGCGATCCTGGTGGATCCCATGCTGGCTACCGGCGGTTCCGCCATTGACGCCATTAATCAGATCAAGGCGTTGGGCGGTGAAAAGATCAAATTTATGTGTCTGATCGCGGCGCCCGAAGGGGTCAAGGCCTTGAGCGAAGCCCATCCGGACGTAGACATCTACTGCGCCCACGTGGATGAAAAGTTGAATGAGAACGGCTATATCGTCCCGGGCTTAGGCGATGCCGGCGACCGTATCTTCGGTACCAAATAATGGAATAAAATATCACCTCCGTGTCGATGATGAAGACACGGAGGTATTTTTATGATGAGAAAAACCTGGACGTTTATTTTAGTCCCGGCTTTGGTGCTGGGGTTTGCGATGCTTTATCTTTTAATGATGGGAGAACGGGACGCGGCGGCGGTGCGCGAGGGGGTCTTGCGGTTTCACGTTGTGGCGGAGTCGGACAGCGCCGAGGATCAGGCATTGAAGATCAAGGTGCGTGACGGCGTTTTTTCCATGATCGAGCAGTTGTTTTCCGGCTGCGCCGACCGGGAAGAAGCGCTGGAGGTGGCGCACGCTAATGAAGAAGCTTTAAAAGAAGAGGCGGAGCGGATCTTACGGGAAAACGGCAATCAAGACCCGGTGACGCTGGAGATCGGGAACCGCTTTTTCCCCACTAAGACCTATGGTACGCTTTCCTTTCCGGCCGGCAATTACCAAGCGGTCAGTATCCGTATCGGGGCGGCAAAGGGGCAAAATTTCTGGTGCGTCCTTTACCCGGCGCTCTGCATTGCTCCGGCGGTGGCAGAAGAAGGGGCGGAGCAGGAACTGACCGCCGCTATCGGTCGGGAAAGTACGGATTTCTTGAAAAAATCCACCGAAAAGCAAGAAATCAAATTTTTTTTGGTGGAGTGGTTTGAGCATTTTGTGGAAAAAATTATAAAAAGATAAAAGAAATTTGAAAAAACCCCTTTATTTTATCTCCTTTTTATGTTATTATTAACAAAGTAATATATGGTGGAGGTATCTCTAATGAAAAAAATGATCAAACTGCTCAGCCTTTTCGTTGTTTTGGTAATGGCTTTGAGTATGTTCACCGGTTGTATTACGGTGGAAAATGACGATACGGGCGAGAATGCAGACCCCATGGATATGACCGTCGGTATCCCTGTCACCCCCAAGGATGAAACCTGGTCGGATTGGGAACCGATCTTGAAGTCTATCGTGGAAGATTTCAAGATGTTTTATAATATCAACGTGAAGTATACCAAGGTTCCCACCGAAGGCAAGGAACTGAAGGATTTCATGAAGAAGGTCGATAGCGGTAAGATCGCCTGCTTCTTCAGCGATCGTCAGGATTTTATCGCGACGATGGTCGAGAATAAGAGCCTGCTTTTGCTGGAAACGCTGCGTACCAGCTATGAAGCGTTGCTTGAGAAGGCACCGGACGGGATCTTCACTCTGGCCGAGGAAGAAGAGAGCATCAAGAACTATATGTATCCCATCTACGGTACATATCAGGGTCTCTATTATAACCGCACCCTCTTTAAAGAGCATGAGTTGGCAAACCCCAACTCTTGGGATAACGTGCTGAACGCCATCACCGTATTGAAAGAGAAGGGCATCACCCCCATCGCCGCCGGCTTTGCAGATGAAGGTCTGGAGTATATGGTGGATGAGCTGGTCCTTTCTGAGGGAGGTACCGCAGAGCATAGCTATCAGCCCACCTTTGGCGTGATTTCCAGCTGGGAGCGTGTGGTAGGAGACATCAAGACCCTGGAGGGTATGGGTGCTTTCACCCCCGATTGCTATAATGTAAGCTTTGAAACCGCAGTTCAGGATTTCCTGGACGGTAAGGCTGCTATGATCGTTGCTCCTTCCGATGCATTCGACGGCCAATTGTCGGAGGATGACGTGAAGGTTGTCGGCTTCCCCAATACCCCGACCGGCAAGCGCGAATCCGGTGCCTTTGTCGGCGAGATCAATCACGGTTTCTATATCAGCCATGAGTTCTTTAACATGGGCGATCGCGAGCGCGATGCTATTTTCGAGCTGCTGAATACCGATTATTTCGGTGGCGGTTCTTTCTATGAAGTCTTCAAGACGGACGCGACCTTCTGCCCTGAGCACAGATATTATTCCGATAACGGCACCACCAAAATGGACGAGGCGCTGGAAGCCTTGATCTCCAAGGCCACCGCTGCCGATTGGCCGATGCGCCATCGGATCGTGACGATGGATACTACGGTGGATTGCTTCCGTAAAGCCTTGACCGGTACCGATGTGGAGACTGCTCTGCAGGAAGCAACCAATGCGGAGATCGCCGCAATGGATGCCGAGAAGAACGCTGAGGAAAAATAAAAATGCTGGAAAAGATCGTACGTCTTTGCCGATGGGTCGGAAAGCATTGGGCGATCTCAGTTGCGGCGTTTTTGATCGTAGCCATTGGGATCACGACCGCAGTATGCTGGAATGCTTTCGGTAAAGAGAAGAAAGAGATCATTCCGGTCTACGTGACGGTCACCGGCATGGGCGAAGGCAAGGATATGCAGGCTCGGGAGCTTCAGGTGGAGAATAGTGCAACCATTGCAGAGATCTTTTCTTTGAAGTATCCGGAGATCTACGAAGCCTTTCAGCAACCGCTGATCATGAACAATACCTTTGAGTCCTTCCAAGGTGTCCGCGCCACTTCGGCAAAAAAATTCTACGTCAAGATCAACGGTACCTACGATAATATCTTGACCCAAGCATATACCTATTACGGATGTACCATAGAGATTGAATACCGTTAAAAAACGAGGCACCTTCCGCAAGGACGGTGCCTCTGTATTTTTCTTTACAAAACGAATTTTTTACATTATAATATATAAATAATTCAGAATCACGGAGTGTGAGGAAAGCAATGTATCGAATTATCAAAAAAGAAACCTTAAACCCGACGGTGACCAAGATGGTCATCGAGGCACCGCTGGTTGCTCAAAAGGCAAAGGCCGGTCAGTTCATTATTTTGCGGGTGGACGACCGTGGGGAGCGGATCCCTCTGACGGTGGCGGATTATGACCGCGAAGCCGGGACGGTGACCATCATCTATCAGATCGTGGGCGCTACCACCATGCGGCTGGATCGCCTGCAGGAGGGCGACTGCCTGGCTGATTTTCTCGGCCCCTTGGGGAAACCGACAGAGGTGGAGGGAAAAAAGCGGGTCGCAGTCGTTGGCGGCGGCGTGGGCTGCGCCATTGCCTTCCCGGTGGCGAAAGCCATGCGTGATGCCGGCGCGGTGGTGGATGCCGTGGTGGGATTTCGCAGTAAAGACCTGGTAATCTTGGAAGAGGAGTTCCGGGCGGTCAGCGCGGAGTATCGCTTGATGACCGACGATGGTTCTGCCGGTGAAAAGGGCTTGGTAACGAACGCCTTGAAGGAACTTTTAGAAAAGAATGAATACGATGAGGTCATCGCCATCGGTCCCTTGGTGATGATGAAGTTTGTCTGCCTGCTGACCAAGGAATACGGCGTCAAGACGGTGGTCAGCATGAACCCCATTATGATCGACGGCACCGGAATGTGCGGCGGCTGCCGCCTGACGGTGGGCGGAGAGACCAAATTTGCCTGTGTGGATGGACCCGAATTCGACGGTCATCTGGTGGATTTTGATCAGGCAATCGAGCGGGGACGCACCTACCACGACTATGAGCAGGAGCGGTGCAACCTCTTTAAAAAGGAGATCGGATAATGCCCAATATGAGCTTAAAAAAGGAAAAAATGCCGGAGCTTGCGCCGGAGATTCGGAACAAAAATTTTGAAGAAGTGGCGCTGGGTTATACCGCGGAGCAGGCGGTGTCTGAGGCAGAGCGTTGCTTGCAATGCAAGAATAAGCCCTGCGTGGGCGGCTGCCCGGTGCAGATCGATATTCCTGCCTTTATTCAAAAGGTGAAGGAGCAGGATTTTGAGGGCGCCTACCAGATCATCAGCGCTTCCAGCGCATTGCCGGCGGTCTGCGGACGGGTCTGCCCCCAGGAAAATCAATGCGAGGGGAAATGCGTGCGCGGTATTAAGGGCGAGCCGGTTGCCATTGGCCGCTTGGAGCGGTTCGTGGCGGATTGGCATATGCAGAATTCCGCTGCAGCACCGGAGAAGATCCAACCCAATGGTAAAAGAGTTGCCATCGTGGGAAGCGGTCCGGCAGGGCTGACCTGTGCCGGCGATCTGGCGCGTAAAGGCTATGCCGTCACCGTCTTTGAGGCATTACATATCCCCGGCGGCGTGCTGGTCTACGGCATCCCGGAGTTCCGCTTGCCTAAGGCCATCGTTGCCCGGGAAATCGAGGGCTTGAAGGCCATGGGCGTACAGGTGGAGACCAATATGGTCATCGGTCGGATCCTTTCGGTGGATGAACTCTTTGCGCACGGCTTTGATGCCGTCTTTATTGGCAGCGGTGCCGGTCTGCCCCGTTTTATGGGCATTCCCGGCGAGAACTTCAAGGGTGTGCTTTCTGCCAATGAGTTTTTGACCCGTGTTAATTTGATGAAGGCCTATCTGCCGGATAGTGAGACCCCCGTTCCCCGTGG